>NZ_MAPF01000020.1:0-2216 GCF_002554195.1 New Jersey aster yellows phytoplasma
TTGATGCATTAATTACAACTAAAAACGTTATTTTTTTGCCGAATACTAAAATAATAAAACAAATTAAATTTTATAATTCTCAAACTAATAAATTAATTAATTACAAGCATTTTATGAAGATGGTAAAACATTATATTATATTAAAGAATATAATCCTCAAACAGGTTTTTCATTAAAAGATGAAATATATTATATATGATGGTAAAATAATAAAACAAATTAAGGAATATAATGAAAATGGTAAATTAATTAAACTAACTAATTTTCATGACGATGGTAAAAAAATAGATATGATGCAAGAATACGATCCTCAAACAGGTTTTTTAAAATCATCAACTTATTATCAAATTGACGGAAAAAAATAAGTAATATTGGTGAATACGATCCTCAAACAGGTTATAAAACAAAAACAACTTGGTATAACAAAGACGGAACTGTTAAAAAGATTACAGATTATTAATCATGAATAAAAAAAGAAAAATTATATTAAAGATTTGGATTATATTTATATCAATTCTTATTTTAATCATGTTATTTCTTTTAGGTTTAAAATTACCTAAATTACTTAAATCAAAACAACAACAAGATAATAATGAATATCAATATCAAACCGAATTTGATGATGAAAATAAATTAGTTAAAGATATAGCAGTTGTAACTCTCACAACTGGCGCAGTTGTAATTGGTTGTCTAGTTCTAGCTCCTATTTTTGCATCTGTAGGTCCAATTGCAGCTCCTGTTGCTTTATTACTTTAATATTAAGAAAGGAGAAATCAAATGTTAAATAAAGTTCAATTAATCGGTAATATCACCCATGACTTAGAGCCAACACATATTAATACTAATGAGGGTCAAATATCTAAATTAGATTTCCAAATAGCTGTAAATAATAAAGATAAAACTCAATTCATTCCATGTGTTATTTTTAGAAACCAAGCTGAAAATATGAGTATGTATTTACATAAAGGTTCAAAAGTATATTTAGAAGGAACGTTGTCAATTGAAAAATATACCAATAACGAAGGCGAAAATAAAACTGCTACTAAAGTAATAGTTCAAAAAGTTATTTTTTTAGATAATAAAGATAAATAAAATAAAGGCCCCTATTAAATTAGGGGCTTTAGATAGAAAGTAGTATATCAATGAAAAAAACTAAGTTTAGATTAAGAACAAAAGACATCTTTTTAACTTATTCAAAATGTCCTTTAGGTAAAGATAAAATTCATAATTATATAAAAGAAATAATGATATCTAAAAAACAAGAAATTTCATATATCATTTCTAATACTGAAAACCATCAAGACCATAAAGAAATACATACTCATGTTCTTTTTCAATTAACTAAACGTTTTAATATTCAAAGTGATAGATTCTTTGACATTGAAGGTTTCCATCCTAGAATTGAAACTGCTCGTAATATAGAAAAATCAATTTCTTATATAAAAAAAGATGGCGACTTCATTGAAGAAGGCACCCCTAAAGATAAAAAATATATTCGTCAAAATCAAAAAGAAGAACGTAAACAATTAATATATGATGAAATAGACAGATTAATAGAAAAATATTATCATGATGATAAATTAACTTTAAATCAAATTAAAAAATCTCTTAATGATTTCATATTAAAATTCTAGACCGTGATTTTTATTACGAAAAAATAGATTTTGTAGAACAAGTTTTAAATAAAAAATTCACTAAAAAAAAGAAGAGTTAGAAGATGAAGAAGAATTTTCCAAACCTGATTATTCTTTCAATTCATTCAAATCTAACTCTAAAACTAATGAGATAATTGCTGCTATTCAAACTCAATTATCAGTGCAATCATTAGGCAAACGACCTAAATCCATTGTGATTGAAGGACCTAGTAGACTCGGTAAAACCGAGTTTATATTAAGTTATCTAACTCACATAAACCTTCACTATAATTATACCAGAGGTGAGTTTAATTTTAGCAAACAAAGTCATAAAAACGCTTATAAAATCAATATTTTTGATGACATAAGTCTTACTAAAATTAGAAAAGAAGGTTTGATAAAAGAATTATAGGTGGTCAAAAAGGATTTAGTTATAATGTCAAATATGCTCCTAAAAGAAATATATCTGGAAAGAAATTAAGTATCTTTTTAGTTAATCCTGATATTTCATTTGAAAATTATTGTGAATGGTCTCGTAATAACGGTCATAAGTTTCATGAATATATAGAAGATAATTGTAGT
>NZ_MAPF01000021.1:0-565 GCF_002554195.1 New Jersey aster yellows phytoplasma
TAAATAATTGATAAAATTAAAATTAGAAAGTTATTTTGAATATGTATTTAAGCTTAAAAAAAATAAAATTTAGTTCTAAATTTTATTTAATTATATTTATTTTTATTTATTTATTATTAAATTTTTATCAAAAAAATTTAGTTTTTGCTATGAAGAATAATAATTCAGATTTAATACCAAAAAAAAGTAATGATTCTGAAATGATTGATATTAAAATTTTAGACAAATATTCAGAAACAGAAAATGAAACGAAAGAAATAATAATATCATTTAAAAAATTTCTACATAGAATAAGAATAATACAAGAAATAACACAACAAAATATAAATAAACTAATATATACATTGAATAAAATGAAAAAAATTATTAATATTTTAGAAACCAATAATAAAAATTTAGAAGATGAAAATAAAAAATTAAGAGAAGAAGTTAACTTATTAAAGAATCTTAAATAAATTAAAAATCAATAAAAAATAAGCCCCTAATTTAATAGGGGCTTTAAAAATATAAAAATCGTACCCCGCGGAATGTTAATTT
This sequence comes from New Jersey aster yellows phytoplasma, assembly GCF_002554195.1. Lineage (NCBI taxonomy): Bacteria > Bacillati > Mycoplasmatota > Mollicutes > Acholeplasmatales > Acholeplasmataceae > Candidatus Phytoplasma > New Jersey aster yellows phytoplasma. The sequence continues at coordinate 538 of NZ_MAPF01000021.1, forward strand.
TAATCAATCTATTAATTTTATAATAACC
>NZ_MAPF01000022.1:0-811 GCF_002554195.1 New Jersey aster yellows phytoplasma
AAAGCTACTCCACGTGATAACACTGTAATTGAAAACTTTTTCGGCCAAATGAAAACTATCTTACAACATCAACATCCTTTTTTATTTCAAAAATCACCTGAAAAAGTTAAAAAAATAATCAATTATTTCCCTAAATTTTGGAACAATCAATGGATTTTAGCTAAATTAAATTATTCATCACCTTCTCAATATTGTTCCAAAAGTTTAGACACTATTTACTTTAAAAATTTTCCTTGAATATTGTAGGCGATTAAAGAACCATTAAAAAAAAATACCAACTTTTAAGTTGGTTTCCTTATTGTTTCTAAATACTAAAAAATATTTTTCTTATTAAATAATAAAAAAAGGAGATTAAAATGGCGAGAAATTACAGACGTTCTTATTTCAGTAAAAAATCTTTTAGAAGAAATAAATTAACTTTAGGCAGTTTTTTTACATATTGGATTTTACCTACATTAGGCATTGTTATTCCTTTGATTGTTTATTTTGCTTCAAAAGGTTATTTATCAATAGCTAAATAATAAAAAGGAGGATAAAAAAATGACTTTAAGACAAATATTAATTTTAATTGCTCTTGGTTGTATTTTTATATTTGCAGCTTATAAACTTGGTTTTATTGTTCCTGATGCAACTAAAATTACATGGATTAAATAATGAGTGTTTTTTTAAAAAAACACTCATTAAGGGATAATATATTAATAAATTAAGTTAAAATTAAGGATTTTTTTAAAATGGATAAACAACAAAAAAAAGAATTTTACGAACATTGTCAATGTTGCGGAAGTGATTTGGGAATGAATATAAATGATAT
>NZ_MAPF01000023.1:0-8519 GCF_002554195.1 New Jersey aster yellows phytoplasma
TATTTTGAGAACTATCCGAAGGATTTTGAGCATTTTGATCTTTTAAATAAGCAAATTTAGCTATTATTTCATCCATATTATTTTGTCTTTCTTTTAATTTTATACCTCCTCCAAATTTATCCAACCCTAATTGTAATTTTGCTTCTAAAAGAGGTAGTTCTTTTAGAATTTTTATATTCTGGTTATAAGTTAATATTTTATTAAAAGGGCCAAAAAATTGTTTTTTGTATGTTTCAAAATTATTAAATTTGTCTACAATATTATTATATTCTAACATCGTTTGACTAAATTTTAATGTTTCGTTTTTTAATATTTCTAAAGCTGCTAAAATACTAATTATATCTTTATTTACTTTTGATATTAGTTCATATATTTGATTTAAATAATCAATTACTTCTTTTGATTCTGTTGCTAGATCTTCATTAATTGTTTCTAAAATAGTTGTAAAAATGGGATCTTTTAAACATTTTTCAATTTCTGTTTGATTATTAACTGCTAATTGTTTAATTTCAATTTTAATTTCTTTAATTATCGCGATAGAAACAAAACGCCTTAATTATTAACTAATAATTAGGTTTTTTTGAGCCTCGCACAACACCGCACAAGCAAGTTTCCAAGCATACAGCGTTTATATATTAAAATATATTTCCTCTTTCGCCTTGTATTTGGTTTTCCCAAATTCCTTGGTAAGTCAGTTCACTTTTACATTCCAGCTAAGCTTTGAATTTCTTACGACTACTACGATTCTGCTTTTTCCTTGAGCCTAAACACCAAAGTTTATTTTAGATGCTTTTATACTTTTAGCAAATGACTTTTAGGAAGATAGAAGTTACTCTAATTTCTTACCTTAATAGTTTTAGGTGAGATAACCACAATTAATATGCAAAAATAATTTATGTTGTAGGTGGTAGGTTTTAGGTTTAGCGATTTTGCTTGCCACTTAAAATAATAAGTGTTAGTAAATTTTATATACGCAAAAAATATATAAACTGCCCTAAAATATAAGGAATTAACTGTTTTACCTTATAGCTACTGCCCGTTTTTTTCTCTTAGGCTTATTGCAAAGCTTTTCCATGACTATTTTCAACTTGCAAATCAAAACAATAAACAGTTTCTCGTTTTTTTGCTTTTATTTTCTGCTATAATCTATCTTGCTTTCACAAGATAAACCAAAAATATGTTGTACTGCATTACTAATTGCATTTGTAATTGGTTAATTTACTAAGAAATTAGGCATCTTTCTCGCCCTTTTGCAATAAATCTTGACATTGCATTTTTATTTCTTCTGTTTGATTCTCTTTGGTTTCTGTTAGAGTTATCACGTTTTCAATATCATCATCTTGGTCAGCAAAAATTAAATAATTGTGATTTAAAAATAGTAAAATGGCCCAAAAGCCAGCAAATATTAATAATTTTACTTTATCTTTTTGGAGTTTTACCATAATTTATATATAACCTGCTTTCTTTATATGATTTTATTTACAACTTAAAATTGAAATAAAATTTAAAAAATTAAAAAGGCAAATACAAAAATAGAAAATAAAAAATTTTTTTAAAATCATCTTTGTATAAACATCAAAAAATTTATTTATTTTCATTATAATTATAACATAAATTAAAGTTAAAAGTGTAGTATTATAATAAAATCACTGCATTTTATTCAATTTTAACAAACTAAATCCGATTAAAAATTACTTAAATTTTTAAAAATAATTAATGCAGGTTCTTTTAATTTTTTTTTTTTAGGTAAAAAAATTAAATTATGATATAATAAAATTACAGGATGATAGTTATTTGAAGTTTATATATTTTAATTAGGGGGTTTTATAATTGTTAAAAAAATCAATTAAAAACAATTATTTAATTTTCTTGATAGTAATTACATTTGTGTTTGTTTCGTGTTTCTTATCAGCATTTATTCCAAGTTCTTTTGCAGATGAAAAAATGTCCAAAAGAAAAAACTGCTACTTTATCTGAATCATCAAAACTACAAGAAAAGAAATTAAGTGATGTATCAGATCCTTTAAAAGTTTTAGAAAATATAACAAGTTCTTTAACAACTAAAACTAATTTAGCTACTTCTAAAATTGTTTATGATATGAGAGCACATTTAAAAACTAAATATAAAGAAAGTAGCAAATATATTAATTTATTTGTGGACACACTTCGCGATTATATTTTAGTTGTTGAAGATTGGGAAGATGTACAAGTTACTAATTTCAAAAAAGAAACATTTGATATCGATAGTTTTAAAGATATTGTAAAAACTCAATTGAAATTTATTTTTGAACAAAGTCATACATCAATACAAGACAGTTTAGATTCAAGTTGCTCTTTTTTATGGGATGAAATGGAAGTTTTTTCTCAAAATGCAATAATAAGTACAGTTAATGCACTTTGGCCATAAATAACATAAAAATATTAAAATTATAAATTAAATCATTTGAAAACAACCATCTACGGAATTTCCGTAAATGGTTGTTATTTTATCCCATTTAATTTCAAAAAATTATTAAAAAACAAATAATTATTTAAAAAACATCATTACCAAACAAAAAATATGTTTTAAATAAACTTCAATTTCAGAATATTTTAAATTGCCGATATAGATTTCTTTACTAAAACAACTGTGTAAAACGGAATCAATTTTATGAAAGTTATTAGTAGCCCCCATTAAGATAATCTTTTTATTGCTACTATTAAAACCATCTAATTTATCTAATAAAGTATTAATCACATTGACTCCTCCTAAAGAAATACCAATGTCAACTCTATTGTAGTCAAGCTCAATTCGCTTATTTCTTAGTTTATTTCTATGATACTAATTATCATGTGTTTCGTATTTATCAAGACAATAACTTCATTAATCAAATTATTACAGATAGTAAAAAATATTTAGAATTGCTACATAATGCCAAACAAGAATTATTTTAAACAACTTATTTAAAAAAATTAAGCAAAAAAATACAACTAAGATATTCAAATCGAAGGTCTTTTTTTAATGGAAAAATTGAGAATAAAAAGATCATAAAATGAAATTATTTATCTTCGAAGAACTCGACGGCAGTCGAAAAACAAGTCTAATAAAAAACATTCAACAAGAATTGAAAAACAAGGTAATGAAGTGATGGTTATTCGCGGATTAGTTAGTTCTATAATTGGGAATTCTATAAGCGAAACATTTTTAAACCACAATAATTTGCATAATTTAATTAGATATTTTTTTAAGTTTTGCCAACATGATACAAACCCAAGAAGAATGTTCTACAGATATAGGCTTTTCTTGGGTTTAATTTAAATTTAACAATTTTATGGAATCAAACTACTTTTTCATTAGTAGTGATTGCTTCGATTAAAGTCTTTTCGAATATGTGATAAAATTCTTCTGTTTTATTTGCGAAAGTTTTTTTAACTAAAGCGTTTTTTTAATTAATTCTTTTTTTGTCATAATAATTTAACTCCTTTGTTTATTTGTTTTTTGAAAAAAAGTTTCATATACATTTTAATGATGCGAAACGATGGTTAAAATTTTAATCCTAATTATTGATTTTTGTTGGTGAGATGATGGTTGGTTTTTTGTTTTTATTTTCATATGATATTACATTAAACATGTTTTTTTGGGGAGTGATGTTGGATGTTGATTAATTCGTTTAAATTAATGATTTGAGTTTTTTGTGTGAGGTGTTCCAAAAGTGTTTAAACTTTTGGAACACCTCAATTCTTGCTGTCGGATTAAATAATTTTTTTCAAAATTCGGAAGAATTTAAATATATATATATATATATATTCACTGAACTTCTGATGAACGAAGGATATGCAGATATTTGTATGCCCATTCATCATAAAAAAAGTCTTTATATTGAATGCAAGATATGAACAAACGCTTCAATAATTATTGAAGCGTTTTATCAACTTATCACTTATACTTCTCATCGGACAAGTGATGATGAGCTTGCAATAATTATTTTTCGTAACAAATATCTCATAAAACAATTAAATAAAAAAACCGAAAAAGAGTATAAGGAAGCACTTGTTGAAGCAAGAAATGATAATGTTTTAAGAATTCGCGATAATATAAATGAATGGTTTTCACAACAAAAAAGTTCTAAAGTTATTTTAATGAAAAAAATAATTATGAATGGGAATTTGAAATTATTAATAAAAAAATAGAAAAACAAGTTAAAGCAACTTTATTTATGTGTCATTGTCCTGTTCAAAATTATTTTCAATGTAAAGATTGCAAACAAATGTTTGAATTAAAAAAACCAAAAAGAGAAGTTTGTTTAATTCGTCATGATAAAAAAAATAAAATAATTAAATAAAAAAACAATTAAGACCTTCAAAACGAAGATCTTTTTTTATTACCAATTGTAAGCCACTTCCTAGAGTGGCTATTTTAGTTTATAAAAAACAATAATACAATAAATTAAGGAGTTCATCAAAGAATTTTCAAGAAAAAATAAAAAATATTCAAATCAACTTCCCTATGTCAGTTTTATTAAAAAAATTAAATATAATAACACCAAAATTCAATCCCAAATATCGTTTTCCTTGTCCCATTCATCAAGGACAAAACTCAACTTGTTGCCATTTAACTTCAGATAATAAAATTCATTGTTGAAAATGTTGTAAAGATTACGATATTATTGATGTTTATATGGAAATAAGAGGAATTAAAACCTTCAATAACGCTCTTTAAAAAATCAATAACTTTATGAAAACTCAAGAATTTAAAAACTTAATCCAACAACAAACTTCAACCCCTAATATTTCTTACGAACCTTTTAAATATCAATTCCACCACAATAAAATCAACAACCCAATTGATGAAAAAGAAATTAACACTACAAAAACACAATTATTTAAAGAAATATCGCCTTTATTCAACCAAATTAGAGATTATTATCATTATTTTATTAACCACTAACCGAAATAATGAATCTCACCTAGGATTAGAATATTTAACCCAAAAAAAGAAAATTAACTATAGAAACTATTAAAGAATTTAAACTAGGTTATGCCCCATTATCTGATAAACCTTTATCCTTTCGTCTATTAAATTATTGTAAAAAGCAAAATATCGATACAATAAAATTAATTGAATATGGTTTTATTAAAGATAAAACCAATCAACAAAATAAAACATATTATCACGATACTTTTCATGGTTCCATCATTATCCCCATTGAAAATGGATATAATAAAACATTTCATTTTTATCAAAATAACTTTCGCGAAGTTTCTTATTTCCAACCTAAATATAAATCCCTCAATAATTTTAGTCAAACACCTACTTTTCATTTCAGTTATAGTTTTTTTGAAGCGTTACCTTATATTAAACAAATGAAAACCATTATTATTCATGAAGGTTTTTTCGATGTCATTAGTTGTTGGTAAAACAATATTAAAAACGTTGTCGGTCTCATTTGTGTCACTCAACTACTTTCTAAATCACAAATAGAAATTCTAAAAAAAGAAAATATCAAAGTAATTATTGTCTTAGATAATGATGAAACAGGTCAAAAACGAAGTGAAGCCTTAGGAGAACAACTTAAAGAAGAAAATATTATTTACGAAATTAGACGCATTTTACCACCTTATGATAAAACTTGTAAAGATGTTGATGATTTATTGCGACAATTCGGAAAAGAAGCATATCAAAAATGTTTTTTAGACCCATACATTACTTATGAAGAGGCCAAAAATAAAATCATAGTCGATTTAGCTATTTATTTTTTTGGAAAAGACAAAGTAGAAATAATTGATTAAATTATTTACCTTATGTCAATATTTAAATCTTTACATGTATAATAACATTAACATACCCCCCCAACACGCGCATATACCCCTAAATTTTGCGATTTTATTTTTCGCAAATTCGGGGATTTTTTTATTATTCAAAATGAAAAAAAGGAGAAAAATATGAAAAAAGAAACAAATCAAGGAATCATTAGGGGCGGTTGGGAAACAAAATCAACCCCCAACGACTTAGTTCAAATCCAAAACTTTTTACAAACATTAAAAGGAGAATTATTAAATATTACAATTGTTTCTCATTCTAAAAAGAAAAATTCCTATCAACAAGCCAATTATCGCCCAAAAAACCAAACTCTATTTGTAGACCCTCAAATCTTAGATGAAATGAAAAAGTATAGAATAGAAATAATCAAAAATCACTCTTCCGAAAACGATAATAATAATCAAACCCTAACCAACCCCATATCACCCCCAAAACACCAAAATAATACCCTTAAAACACATTTCCCTATCTTCCAAATTAATTATCTTAACGAACAAAAAGATTATATTAAAGAATTAATAAGTAAGATAACCATAGACAAACTAGAAACTTTAAAATTATATAAATTAGATGCTAAAAAAGTAGATAAATATAACAATCCTATAAAAACAAATTATAAAAAAGGATTAAATGTTATTTATTATCAATCGGAAGATTTAAAACACATCAAATTATTTTTAACCAAAAATAAACAGGGCTATCGGGTTAAAAAAATACATCCCATGTATAAATATATATCTAAAATCAAATAAAACACTTCACTAACAGTTTTATAACGCTTTCAATATTTAAAATTCTTTGACAAAACAAAACATTTTTAAGGAGTGATATTTTATATATTATATCGATAATGATAATGATAATGATATTCGATATTTGATATTATCGTTGTATCTTTTATCTATCATTATTATTTTTCGATATATAAATAACTCCCTATTTTTTCTTTCCATTATTAAAAAGAGTTGTTTAAAATTATCCAAACATAATCCCCTAACTCGTTGAAGCGCTAATGACAATTATAAGTACACATAAATAAAAAAAGAAGAAAACTAAAAATCCCCCAGTTGCGCGCGACCCCCCTTTTTTTAAATAAATATAATCATTCAGAGTTATAATGGTTATTTATATGATATAAAAAAAGAAACAATATTTAAATCATGAAAAAAATAGCTAAAATAATAGAAAAGAGAAACAAAAAAATAAATTATTACAAACTCTAATGAAAAAAACCAAAAAACTAATAAAAAAACTGGTTTTTTTTTTTTTGAATTAGTTAAACAATTTAATCAAAACTAAATTTAAAAATCATTTTAAAATTATCAAAACCAAAAGAAGCACTTATTATTATTGGTTGAAAGTCGAAAATAAAATAAAAGCCAAAAAAGAAAAATACTTATTACAACAAAATCGCATTAAAGCTTTATGTTTACAAGAAAAATATTTTTGCGGTCATCGTAAAATCACTGATTTATACCAAAAAACTTTTAACGAAAACATTACCAAGAAAAAAATTTATACTATTATGAAAGAAAACGGTATTTTTTGTCTTTTAAGAATTAAAAAAATAAATATTATTATAAAAATAATTTTAAAACTAAATATTTCAAAACTCCCCAAGGATTTTTATATTTTTCTTGTATTATTGATTCTTTCAACAACCAAATTATCGCTTCCCACACTTCCAAACATCAAAATAAAGAATTAGTTTTAAACACCATCCAAAAATTACCTCTATTAAAAGAACCTTGTATTATTCACTCAGATCAAGGAACAGTTTACCAATCACAAAAAGTCCAACAAAATTTAACGAAAAAAGGTTTTTTTAATCATCATGCCGAGAAAAGCCACCCCTAGTGATAACGCTGTGCGCTGTTCCGTTTTTTTAGACAACTTTTGTCTTTAAAATTGTTCTTTAAGACTTAAAATTAAGTAGATAATTTCATATCTTTTCAAACTAAAGAAATATTTTTTTAAATTTCAAAAAGTTTCTAAAACTTTTAATAATTCTTTAGTTTCAAAAGATATTTTTTTGTCATATTTTACCCTTACACTATATATTTAAGTAAAAAAAGTTAAAAAAGTGGTAAGAAAATGAAATTATAATTATTTTTTTACGTAATTATGTTATTTTGATTAAAAAAATGCGCAAAAAGTAACCTTTTTCAAGGTTGAAAATTTGAAATAAAAAACTATTATCTAAAATTTTGACAATATTGAGAAGGTGATGAATAATTTAATTTAGCTAAAATCCATTGATTGTTCCAAAATTTGGGGAAATAATTGATTATTTTTTTAACTTTTTCAGGTGATTTTTGAAATAAAAAAGGATGTTGATGTTGTAAGATAGTTTTCATTTGGCCGAAAAAAGTTTTCAATTACGGCGTTATCACGAGGGGTGGCTTTTCTCGACATGCTGATTAAAAAAACCCTTTTTTTAATAGTGTTTGTTGGACTTTTTTGTGATTGATAAACTGTGCCTTGGTCGGAATGAATGATACAAGGTTCTTTTAATGGAGGTAATTTTTGGATGGTGTTTAAAACTAATTCTTTATTTTGATGTTTGGAAGTGTGGGAAGCGATAATTTGGTTGTTGAAAGAATCAATAATACAAGAAAAATATAAAAAATCCTTGGGGGGTTTTAAAAATAAGTGATGTCGGTAAATAGTTTTTTCATGGGTTTAGTTGATATAAAGTCTTGATTAATTAAATTGTCTA
>NZ_MAPF01000024.1:0-1088 GCF_002554195.1 New Jersey aster yellows phytoplasma
ACCGTTTCTTTCATAATAGTATAATTTTTTCTTGGTAATGTTTTCGTTAAAAGTTTTTTGGTATAAATCAGTGATTTTACGATGACCGCAAAAATATTTTTCTTGTAAACATAAAGCTTTGATGCGATTTTGTTGTAATAAGTATTTTTCTTTTTTGGCTTTTATTTTATTTTCGACTTTCAACCAATAATAATAAGTGCTTCTTTTGGTTTTGATAGTTTTTAAAATGGTTGTTAAATTTAGTTTTTGATTAAATTGTTTAACTAATTCAAAAACAGTTTTTTTATCAGTTTTTTGGTTTTTTTTCATTAGAGTTTGTAATAATTTATTTTTTTGTTTCTCTTTTTCTATTATTTTAGCTATTTTTTTCATGATTTAAATATTGTTTCCTTTTTTTATATCATATACATAACCATTATAACTCTGAATGATTATATTTATTTAAAAAAGGGGGTAGCGCGCAACTGGGGGATTTTTATTTTTCTTCTTCTTTTATTTATGTGTACTTATGATTGTTATTAGCGCTTCAGCGCGTTAGGGTATTGTGTTTGGATAATTTTAAACAACTCTTTTTAATAATGGAAAGGAAAAATAGGGAGTTATTTATATATCGAAAAATAATAATGATAGATAAAAGATACAACGATAATATCAAATATCGAGTATCATTATCATTATCGATATAATATATAAAATATCACTCCTTAAAAATGTTTGGTTTTGTCAAAGAATTTTAAATATTGAAAGTGTTATAAAACTGTTAGTGAAGTGTTATAAAACTGTTAGTGAAGTGTTATAAAACTGTTAGTGAAGTGTTATAAAACTGTTAGTTAAGTGTTTATTTGATTTTAGATATATATTTATACATGGGATGTATTTTTTTAACCCGATAGCCCTGTTTATTTTTGGTTAAAAATAATTTGATGTGTTTTAAATCTTCCGATTGATAATAAATAACATTTAATCCTTTTTTATAATTTGTTTTTATAGGATTGTTATATTTATCTACTTTTTTAGCATCTAATTTATATAATTTTAAAGTTTCTAGTTTGTCTATGGTTATCTTACTTATTAATTCTTTAATATAA
>NZ_MAPF01000025.1:0-958 GCF_002554195.1 New Jersey aster yellows phytoplasma
AATTTCTTTTTCATCAATTGGGTTGTTGATTTTATTGTGGTGGTATTGATATTTAAAAGGTTCGTAAGAAATATTAGGGGTTGAAGTTTGTTGTTGGATTAAGTTTTTAAATTCTTGAGTTTTCATAAAGTTATTGATTTTTTCAAGAGCGTTATTGAAGGTTTTAATTCCTCTTATTTCCATATAAACATCAATAATATCGTAATCTTTACAACATTTCCAACAATGAATTTTATTATCTGAAGTTAAATGGCAACAAGTTGGGTTTTGTCCTTGATGAATGGGACAAGGAAAACGATATTTGGGATTGAATTTTGGTGGTATTATATTTAATTTTTTTAATAAAACTGACATAGGAAAGTTGATTTGAATATTTTTTATTTTTTCTTGAAAATTCATTTATTTTAACTCCTAGTTTTTTTGATTAATAATAAGTTTCTATTTTATAAGGTAAAACATAACCGATTTCTTGGAAGGTTTGAGTGGTCATTTCAAAGTGATAAATTAAGGTTTTTTTGGTACCACTTCTATTTTTTTTGATACATACTTCGATTATTTTTTGATTTTCATTGTCATTATAGTCTGAATATAGTTCTTCTAAGGTTGAATTATATATATTTATGGGCTTTTCTTTGTCTTTGGATAGTTTGGGTTTGAATTCAGACATCATTAAGACGATATCTGAGTTAGTTTCAATTCCACCACTTCCTTTTAAAGCTGTTATTTCTGGTGATTTACCTTGATAATTGCTGTATGTATCTCTTGAAAATTGAGATAAAATGATAATAACAATGTTTAATTCAATGGCTAATTTTTTTAATTTAGTCATGATTTCATCAATTGCTAGACGGTCATTTTCTAAGTGGTTTGTGGTTTTGGTTATTTGAAGGTGGTCAATTACGATAATTTCTGCTTGTTTTTCTAAATAAAAACGATAAACTAAATCAATTACATAATC
>NZ_MAPF01000026.1:0-34680 GCF_002554195.1 New Jersey aster yellows phytoplasma
ATTTGAGAGGTGTGATATTGGCATCTTCAAAAGTTTTTATCTAAAATAACATCTAGAGGAATTTGAGTTTGGTGGGCTAATAAACGATTTAAATTTTCTTCTAAGGTCATTTCATAAAGAAAATACCAAAATATGAGGATAATGAGATATTTCTTTGTGTTTGGTTTTGGCTATATCTAAAAGAAGATTGTAGACAAAAGTTGTTTTACCTAATCCAGTATACCCCCCAATAGTGATTATTTGGCCTTTTTTGAATCCTTTTGTGGATTGATTGAGTCCTTTAAAAGTTTCGGATAAACGGTAATATTCTTCTTGGATTTTTGTTTTGCTTGATTATCTGTGTCAAAAAATTCAGGATGCAAAGAGGCCATTTGGTTTAAAGTAAAGTGTGTTTTATCGTTTTTATGGGGGATTGAAGAGATAAAATTTCTTAATTTATCAAATATTTCTTGGTAATATAAATTTTTGTGGTAGGGGTCTTGGTTTTCATATGTGGGGCTAATGATTTTTATTAATTGTTGAAATAGTTTTTCTTGGGTATAGGTATGTTTTAGATTATCTAAAACATGATTATTATTTTGGTTATTAAAATCATCATTTAAATAATTTAAAGAATCTAAAGTAAAGTTATCTTGAGGGAAATGAGTTTGTAAATATGTTAATAACTCTTTGATAATAATGGGTTTTGTAGTGAGTTTGTCCCATGGATGAGATGTTTGTTTTTCTAAAAATAAATATTTTAAAGCTGTAAATATTTTTGTATTTTTGGGGTTAAGTAGATTTTTGGGGTTGATTATTTGGCAGTAAAGGTTTAACTTTTCCCATTGGCCTTGTTCGATATAATTTATTAATTGTTTTAACGCTTTTTGTTCGTTGGTTAACATTTTAATATTAACTCCTTTTTTTATTTTTTAATTATATTGATATTAGAAAAAGGGATGAATTTGGCGGTAATTAAGTTTTGTAAGAAATTATTGGCTGAATTGGAAAATAAGTTAATTACTTGATTAATGCCTTGTACTTTTCCTTGATTAATTTTATTGTTTAGTCTTTGAGTTTCTGTTTCATTGTTAGTTAATAAATAAAACTCAAAACGTGTGTCTAATTTTTTTAATTGTTGTCCTTCTACCATGGCTTGTTTATAGCGGTCTCGGAGACAGGTTTTGAAATTAAACGCCATTATTCGTTTAGTTTCTGTGAATAAAACTAAATCAAATTTAATGTCTGGGATGAAGAATAAATAAGCCTGTGGGTATAAATTGATGATTCCTTTGTTTTGAAAATATAATAAAATGAGGTATTCATTGATTTTACCACGGATTACTTTTTGGCTTTGAGAGTTATGTTGTTTATTATTAAGATATTCGTTTAGGAGTTTGTGGGTTTTTATCATATATTCGTTAAATGGTTTGTTGAATAAAGATGGTTGGATTATTTGTTTCGTGATGTTAACACACAAAGATTGTTGATTCAAAATATTGATATTTTTAAAATGTAAATTAGTTAATTGGTTCATATAAGCAAATTCCTTTCTAAATAAAAAAAAGACTCTTAATTAGAGTCTTTTTAGGGTTTTAAATTTAATTTTTTTGGTACGCCATTGAATAGTTCCATCTTTTTTAATAGTTTTGATTTTGCCGTTGCTATAATGGATATATAAATTGCCGTTTTGACATTTTTTCTTAATTATTATTGCCATTCTTTATTTCTCCTATTTTTTTGATAATGTATTGTTGATTAAATTTAGCATCTTTATCATTCATATTGTTTAAGATAATTTTAGTTCCTATGTTTTGTTTTTTCAAAAATTCAAAATATCCCTTTTCTACTTGTTGAAAATAAGTTAAGGAACTAGTTTCAATCACATCTAATTGATGATTCTTTTGATTTATTTTGCGTTCCAAACCTAATTGAGGATGAATTTTTAGATAAATAGTGATATCAGGTTTGATGAATTTTTTACTCAAATTGTTAAAAATGTGATAATTTTTGTCAATTTTTGAAGGATATACACGATAGGCAAAATTAGAACCTAACCAACGGTCAACTAAAATGATTTTGTTTGTTTTTAATTGGTGTTTGATACATTCTTCTTGGGTTTGAATCATGTTGGCAAAACTTAAAAAATATCTAGTTAAATTATGTAAATTATTGTGGGTTAAAAACGTTTCACGTATAGAATTCCCGATTGTAGAACTTCCTAATCCGCGAATCACCACCACTTCATTACCTTGTTTTTGTAATTCTTGTTGAACGCTTTTTATTAGACTTGTTTTTCCGCTACCGTCAAGTCCTTCGAAGATAATTAATTTCATTTTATGCTCCTTTTTAAAAATTTGGGTATAAAAAAAGACTCTCGTGATGAGAGCCTTAATTAAAATTTATTTTTTTAATTTTTTTAAATAAGTTGTTTGTGATAATTCTTGTTTTGCTTTGTGTAGCAATTCTAAATATTTTTTACCATCTGCAATCATTTTATTAATGAAGTTATTGTCTTGGTAAATGCGAACTACATGATAATTTGTGTTATTGAAATAAACTAAAAAGTAAGCAAAATTAGCTTGACTACAATAGAGTTGGCATTGGACTTGGGCCCAATAGTTTAAAGGGACTTTTTGGTAGGAAAAGAAACCATTCCAAGTGGGGGGGATGTTGTTGTTTTCATCAACATAAGGGCATTTGATTTCTAACAAAGTGTTGGTTTTAGAATTATATCCATCAAGTGATGCAGAAAACATTTTGACTTCATCATCCGTAAAGATTGTATCAGGGAAGTTTAATTTAGTTGTTTTTTCAAAGAAACTGCGTGCTAGTGGTTCAGTTTTATTGCCATGTTCAGTGTATTTATTGCTTGTGAAAGTTGTGCCGAATATTTTAACATGAACTAATTGTTCTAAGGTTCTGAATTTATCATTTCCAGTGATGCTACCTATTTCTGATGCATTAATGTATTTTTGTCGATGTTGGTACCATTGTGATGTTCTTTGGTTTAGATTAGTTATTTGCATTTTGATGCTCCTTTTTAAAATTGGGTATAAAAAAAGACTCTCGTGATGAGAGTCTTAATTAAGATTTATTTTGCTTAATTTTTTAAATCAAAATATTGGCCTTTAAAACGTTTAAAAAATATAGTTTGAATAATCATTCAAATAATTATTTAAAACGTCATTAAGGGGCAAAATAATGCGTTTAAAGGGTATTAGGATTTTTATTAATTGTGTTTTTAAATACTTCTTGATCTTGATTTAGGGTTTTGTTCTGGTGGTTTAGTGTTAAATTTCTTAGTATAAAGGGTAAGGTATTGTTTTACTGGGTTGAAGTGGAGATAGTAGGTTTTACATATAATATGATTATCTTCATCTTTTTTGTTTGTAGGGCAATTAACTTCATCCATGAAAAAGTCTTTATCTTCTTCTAGCAGGTATTTGGGGCCTTTGTAGTTGATGTATATATAGTGATTTGATGAGTCTTTACGCAATAAGGTTATAAAATGTGAGTCTTTGTCTTTGTTGTTTGTGTGGAAAAAACCGAAATCAGAGCGATGGTGGTCGAAAAGGGGTTTCTTCCATTTGTCGAAAGGATAAAGGTCTTTGATGTAAAAAGGTAGGTCAGTTGGTTCGTATTCTTGGTGGTGTCCGCGTCCTAGGCCAGCGATACCATAGAAGGTGTATTTTCTTTTAATCATCGGTGTTCCTTGGATTTTAACCTTGGAACCATCTTCTTTAACTTCTTCAAGTATTATTTCACTTGCTTTCATAGTTTTTAGTTTTTCTTTATTTTCTTCACTATAATCAATTATGTATGAGGGTATATATTTATACTCTCCCTTTTCATCTCTACCACTTTTACTTTCTGTTTCAAACCATTCATCGTAAGTTTCTGTTTGGGAGGTTTTAATTGTATGTGAATCACTTTGATTGTTTGTTTTGACTTTCATATACCAAATGAAAGAAATTATTCCGATTACCAACGCACCCAAAAATAATTTAATATAATAAAAAAATATTGTTGATTTTAAATTGATTTTTGTAATTCTTTTTTTATTTTGTTGAGTTTGATAAAAATACATACACAAGGGGATTGTAACAACAAAAAGAAAGAGCAAAAATCCTATAATGATTAATTTATGAAATAATTCCATATTAAAAATACTTCCTTTTTTTATTAACTTAGCTTGACTTATAATTATTTTAACATAAACAAAAAACAATAATGCAAAGAAAATTGCATTATTGTTACCACCAACGTTTTAGAGCTTTCCATGCGTCTATTACTTCATTTACAACCACACCAGTAGCAGCACCTACAACCATGCCTACGGGTCCACCTAAGGCGCCTATCGTAGTTGTTGTTTGGGTGATGTCGGATTTAGCTTGCCAATCTTTATTTTGTAATTCTAGTTTTTCTTTGTCGGTGGTTAATTTTAGTTTATCACCTTCTAATTTGGTAATTTCTTCATCTAATTTTTCTTTCATTGTTGTGTGGGCTTTTTTTGCTAATGCTAATTCATTTTTTAATTTATCAATTTCATGTTGTAATTCTTTGTTGGTTTCACCTAATCCACTATTGGCTGCTTCTAACCCTTTAATTGTTCCTTCTAATTGTAAAATCTTTTTACCTTGTTCAGCGAAAAGATTAATTTGTTGTTCTAATTGAATTGTTAATCTTTTGATTTCTTGTGATTGTTGTTGAATATTTTGTTGTAGTTGAGTTATTTCTTCGGCTTTTTGTTTGATGATTGTTTGTAATTGAGTTTCATTGGTTTCTAAGTTTTTAATTTTACCTTTTAACTCTTTTATTTGTGATTGTTTTGTGTTTAATTGTTTAACCAAAACTTCATCAGCATTATTGTTTTTAACTAATTCATCTTGTATTTCTTTCATTTCTTTTTCAAGTTTTTCGTTTTCGATTTTAGATGTGTTTAGTTCTTGTTTGATTTTGTTTAAATTGTTAGTATACTTTTCTTTGAGGTTTTTGTTTTCTAATTTCAAAGTATCAATTTCACTTCTAAAACCTTTTTCTTTTGTTTCTAGTTGTTGCATTTCATTTTTTAATGTTTTGATGTAGGTTTCTTTATTGTTTAGTTCTTGTTTTAGAGTGTCATCAGATTTTTGGTTGGTAATTAAATCAGTACATTCTTGTTGATATTTATTTAATTCTTGTTGTTTTTTGGTTAATTGTTGTTTAATTTCAGATAAATCATTAGTTTTTTGTTCTAATATGGATTTATAATTATTGATTTTTGTTGGTGGTGGAGTTTCGCTTACGTTATGACTAAATTGAAACATCCAATCTGTTGGACTTTTTGTGGTATTGTATATTCGGTGTATTACATTTAGGTCTTTGTCTTTTATGTAGAAAAAATTAGAGTGAAAATCAAATTGAATATAGTAATACTTGACGTTGTTAATTTTTATTTCTAAGCTATTTATTGTTTGTTTATTTTCTTTTTTTGGGGTTGGTTAGGATTGAATGGTTTTAATTCAACTGTAAAAGGCTCGGTAGAATAATATATTGTTTGGTCAATAACTCTTTTGACACTTTTTAAATCTAGGTTTGATGCTATTTCATTAGCTTTAATTTCACAGTTATTTTCCCATTCATCAAAAAGTTGTGTTAAATTATTTAATTCTTGTTGTAAAGAAATTTGTTGATTTGAAAGACTAACTAATTCTTGGTTAATTTTATTGATTTGTGTTTGTTTAGTTAATAATTTTTCTTGTAATTGTTTAGTATTTTCATTGTTTTTTGCAATTTGTTCTTTTAGTTTTTGGGTTTCTTGTTCAAGTTCAGAAACCATGTTTTTGTAATTTGCAATTTGTTTTTGGATTTCTTCCAAAGTTTTTAAATGTTGTTCTCTTAAGTTTGTGGTTTCTTCTTGTTTTTGGGTTAATTGTTGTTTTAGTTTATCTTCATTTTGTTTTAATTGTTTGATTTCTTCTTCTTTAAGTAATAATTGAGCTTGATAATTGATTTGACTTTGTTCAATGTTTTTTCTTAAATTATTAATTTCAACATTTAATTGTTTGATTTCATTTGTTGATAAGTTTTTCTGGTCTATTAATTTTTGTTCTTTGTTTTCTAATTCTATTTGTTTTTGTTCAATTTCAGTTTTTAATTGATTTACATCTTTAATATTTGAAGCTAATTGTTTTTCTAAAGTTGTTATTTTTTCTTTTGATAAAATCAACTCGTTGTCTTTTTTTACTATTAATTCATTCTGGTTTGTAATATTATTTTTTATTACTTCGATTTCTGATTGTAATTTGTTTTTTTCTTCATCGGATAAATCTTTAGTTTGTTGGAGTGTTGTTTCTTTAGTTTTAAGTTGAGATTGTAATTCAATTATTTTTCCTTCAAGGGATAATTTTTCTAGTTGTTGAGCTTGAAGGTTAATGTTTAAATATCCCTTTTCGGTTTCTAAAATCTTTTGTTTTTCTCTTTCTTGTTGAATTATTTTTTCTATTTGTTGTTGAAGTTCAGGATTCAATAAACTTTTTGTATTTTTTTCTTTTGTTTTTGGATTGGTTGTTGAGGGGTTTGTTTAGAATCCCTTAATTCAGTTGTTTTTTTTTAATTCTTTGGTTTTTTCTATTCTTTCATTAATTTTTTGTTCAATTTCTTTTGGGGTTTTTCCTTCTTGAGAAAGTTTTGTTGCATATTCTGTTAAATCTTTTTTTAGTTTTGTTTCTTCTGCTGCTTTGATAGAATCTAAATCATAAACTTCTACTAAATTTGGGGGTGGAGTTTTGGCTTTGGGGGTTGGTTCGTTAAAATACCAAATTATTCCTGTATAAATAGCTGTTGCAATTAATATTGTTACACCTAAAAAAGGTCCTATAACAGGAATTCCAAGACAAGATAACCCCAAAATGAGGCCAAATGCAATAATAATACTATTAAATATGTAAGTAATTAGTTTCAAAGGAAATCCTAACCATTCTAAAAAATTCTTACCGCGTTCATTTATATAATGAGCCAAATCTTTGGTTTTTTCCCAAGCAGCTTTAGCCATTGGTCCAATTTTAGCTGCTGATTCAGGGAAGAATTTAGAAATTATTAACCATATTGCCCCTCCAATTAGTGTGATTAGTAATAAAGTAAGGATTGGTTTTGTGATTTTTTTGATTATTTTTACAAACCAATTATCTTGCTTTTGTTGGGTTTCAACAATTATTTTTGGGGGTTTTGGATTGTTTTTGGTAATTTGTTTTGGAGGTTTTTTGATTATAGGTGATTTTGTAATTGTTTTTATTTGAGGTTGAATTATTTTTGATTTTTTTATAGGTATTTTGGTTAGTTTTTTTGATGGTGGTTGTTTAATAAGGGATTTTGTTTTGGGTTTTTTTACATTGGATTTATTTGGTGGTTTTAGTTGGGATTTTTTTGTGACAATTATTTTTTTAGCCATATGATTTTACTCGCTTTCTTTGTTGATTTCATTTAATTTATTGATTATTTCTTTGTTTTAATTATTTATTTTATTAATTAATTCGGTTTGAGTTTGGTTTAAATTTTTATTTATATCTTTAAAATCTTGTTTCGTTTCTTTTTTAAAATCAGTTAAAATCAACTTTATTTATATTAGAATTAATGTTATAATAACAAATACCTAATGTTATAATGATATAAAATAACATCAGAATAAATGGGAAAAATGCTTTTTGTTTGGTTTGTTGTTTCATTTTTCAAGTTCTCCTTATTTTATTTATTTATATTTTCTTTAGTGTTAAATTTCTTAGTATAAAGGGTGAGGTATTGTTTTACTGGGTTGAAGTGAAGATAGTAGGTTTTACATATAATATGATTATCTTCATCTTTTTTGTTTGTAGGGCAATTAACTTCATCCATGAAAAAGTCTTTATCTTCTTCTAGCAGGTATTTGGGGCCTTTGTAGTTGATGTATATATAGTGATTTGATGAGTCTTTAAGCATAAGGTTATAAAATTGTGATTCTTCGTTTTTGTTGTTTGTGTGGAAAAAACCGAAATCAGAGCGATGGTGGTCGAAAAGGGGTTTCTTCCATTTGTCGAAAGGATAAAGGTCTTTGATGTAAAAAGGTAGGTCAGTTGGTTCGTATTCTGTGTGTTTCCCTTTGCCTAGTCCGTTTACCCGTAGAAGGTGTATTTTCTGTTTACTTGAGTATTATCTTTAGAGGGAGTTAAGTATTTTAATAATCCTTCCTTCCATTCTACATATTGTTCTTCACACTCTTTTCTTCTATTTTCTTTTTCAGTGTCAGAAATTTTAACGTTTTGGAAAGTGTTAATAGCTTCATCTAGGTCTGAAGGCAACATGACTTCGTGGTTGGGGTTTTTACGTTTGTGTTTTTTGGCTTTAATATAAGCGCTATCAATTATTTTTTCTTTTAAATTTCTAGTAGAATAATTTTTGCCTTTACATTTGTTAGCGATTTCTTTAAAATAAAGATAAGTGTGATAACTAATTTGATAATCACCTACCAAAAATTTTAAAAATCCTTCAATTTCATCATCTTTTAATAAATCAATTTTAATTTCTTTGCTAAATCTACTTCTTAAAGCACTATCAATTTTATCTAAATGATTGGTAGCTCCCATTAAGACAATTTTTTTATCACTTCTTTTGAATCCATCTAATTTAGTTAATAAATTATTAACAATGTTGATGTTTGTTTTGTTAGATTGATTATCTTCGCGATTAGCTAGTCCACTAATTTCATCAATAAAGATAATGGTTTTTTCGTGTGATTCCGCTTCTTGCCATATTTTCTCTAATTCTTCATTACCTTCACCAACGTAAGTCTTATCAAATCTTGATGGCTCTAATTCAATATAGTGTATACCTAATTCATTACATAAAGCTTTAATTAAAAAACTTTTTCCTGTTCCTGGGGGTCCATATAGTAAATATCCTCTAGGGATTAATTTATCAAAATTAACCATATCGGAACCATTATCTTGAAAATATTCAATTAAATCTTCTAATTCTTCTTTTTCTTGTTTCATGCCGTATATATCAGAAAACATAACTTTCTGGTTTTTGGGTTGATAAGAATTATTGTTTTGTAAAGATTTGATTTCTTCTTGCAATTGTTTAATTTGTTTATCAAAATGTATTAATTGACCATCTAAGAACAAATCATAACTTTTTAATTTTTGGAATTCTTCAGTATTGTCTTTGTTTTGAATCATTAAGTCTTTAATGATATTCTTATTAGCGTAATTCAAAGACATCACTTCTTGTAAGGTTTGAAGTTCTTTGGTAATAAATAAATTATTGCTAGTTTTGATAATTTGAGAAGTGGTTGTTTTAATTTGTTCTTGAGATTTTGATTTTGTAGTTAATAATTGTTTTTTTGTTCTATTAATTCTAAAGTTTGTTTATGAATTGGTTCTTTTTTTCGTTAATTTCTTGTATTTTTTCGTTTAAAGAAATAATTTCTTCTTGTAATTGGTGCTTTTCTTCTTCTTTTAAGTCTTTATTTTGGAGGTTGTTTTCTTTATCTTCTTTGGTGGTTGTTAATTTTTTAAGTTCAATATTGAAATCACTTATTAACTCTAAATTTAATTTAATTTGTTGAGTTAATTGTTCTATTTGTTGATTTCTTTGGTTATTTTCGTTAATTTGAGCTTCGTTAGTTTTTTTTAACTCTTCGAGATATTTTGATATTTCTTCAAAAGATTTGTTTTGTTCGGTTGAAGGATGATTATTTTGAAATAAATTATTATTGTTATATTTTTTTAGATAAAATCCATAAATCCATAAACCTAAAATGGCAAAACCACATACAACTAACAAATTTAAATAAATTTGTTTTAATTTCATATTAGTTCCTTTCTTTTATTTTTTTTATTCAACATCATAATATAAAGTACGATTTTGTCCAGAACGTTTTTCATATAAATCAATTTTTTTTAAAGATTTAATATGACTATTCGACCACAACATTCCTTCTTGAATATAATTATAAAAAGGAAATTTTAAAACAAAATCATAATTATGAATGTAAAAAGGTTCTTCAATTTTTTGATTAATTGGGTAAACAGCTACAATTTTATCTTTTTGAATATCTTTAATAATGATTTTATCTATTGCTAAATAACTAGGACCACCATAATTAGTTCCTTTATCATATATTATTTCTAAATGATAATTTTCGGGAGTAAAAGAAGTTGATTCTGGTATATAAGGTCTGTTATTACTCCAAAAAAAATACAAATCAGAAGCGCCGTTACCCATTTGAGTTAAAGTATCTAAATTATAAAGATTATTTTTTCCATCTCTGGTTCCTCCATCAAAATAAGCTAATAAAAAATCTTTAGGAGGAGGTTCTTTAATGCGGTATTGAAAATCAATTTCATTATTTAAAGAATTATTATTGTAAAGAGCATAACTAAAATTACTTTTAAAATTTTTATTAGGAAAATGATAATGAAGCCATCCTAAAGCATCTTTGATATTGCTGTTTTCGCCTAAATGAACATTATAACATTTCATATTATCTATTTCTTTTTCTTTTATGGGGATGATTTTATCATAAAAATAATTATCTATTTCTTTAGATGAGAGTTTAAAAGCAGAATTAATTTTTTTTAATTCCGTATTTTTATTTGATGATTGTTCAACAGACAAAAAAACATTGTTTTTGTCTGTTGAATTGACAGGTTGGATAAAGTCATATTTTGGATGTTGATAAATAATATTTGCAAATCCAAATCCGATTAAAACACAAAGAAAACAAATAAAGTTTTTTTCAATAAGTGTTAATTTAATCATTTGTTTTATTGGGTTTCTAAATTAGTTATTTGTTTTTCGGTATTTTCTTTATATTTAATTAAATATTGTTTTAATTCAGAAGAAATTTGAGGGTCTTGTAATTCTTGTTCAATGACATTCTTTTTTGTTTTTAAATTAATGAGATTCACTTTTTTAGTTATTTGTTCATTAATGTTTTTTATGTTGTTTTGATTTTGTGTTTTTTGGTTTTCTAAAGCAGTTTTAGTTGCACTATTTAAATCAGATTGCACTAATTTTTGGTCTAATTGTGTAATATTAACAATATTTAATTCTTTATCTTTTAATAATTTTTGATATTTAATAATTTCTTTTTCTTTAAGTAATTTTGTTTCTGTAAGCGAATGTTTTTCTTCTAATTGATTTGTTGTTTTGATTTTATTATCAATTTCTAAAATTTCTTCTTCAGATTTTTTTAAGAATTTTTTTAAGAATAAATCAATTTGTAATTCTTTTTTTGTTGAGTTTTCAATTTGACAATTTCTTCTATTACTTTTTTTTCTTGTGGAGACAAACTAGGCTCTTTCAATTCTTCATTTTTAATAGTTATTTCTTCATTTAATTGTTTAATTTTGTTATTATAATCATCAAAACAATCATCATTATTGGTTTGAAATATAGTGTTTTTGTTGACAATAATTTCATAAACAGGGTGTGTGAAATAATTAAAAAAATAATAACCAATTCCTCCTGTAGTTGCAATTATCATTGTTAAAAGTAAAAAGAGATTGAAAAAATATCTTTTATTAATAATATTTTTTGGGTTTTTTTAATTTTCATTTGAATTAATTTTCCTTTCTTTTTTAATTATTTTCTTGATTTATTAAGGTTTCTAATGGGGTATTTTCCTTATATTCTTGTTGGTTTGAAAATTTTTCATCGATATCCTTTTTTAAATCTTTTATATTTTTTTGATTGTTTGAATTTGGGGTTTCATTTTCTTTTGTTTTTCTTTTAATTGGGTAAATATCGTTGGGATTGAATAGTTGAAGAAAACTGAAAAAGAGATATTTAAATACAAAACATAAACCAGTAACAAATAATGCCCCCGATACAAAACCAATAGTAAAATTTGAATCAGTCATTTTGATTTTCCTTTCCGATTGGTGTGTTGTTTTTTTGAGATTTTAACAATCTTTTTCTTTCTTTTTTAGATTGCCAAATGGCTACTTTATGTTTTTGTTGTTCTATTTGAGATAATATTTCTTCTTGCGAAGTCTTTATTTGTTCTAGTTTTTGGAGTAATAATTGTTCTTGATGTTCTTGTTTGGATGATTTATTTTCTAAATTTCTTAGTTTTCTTTTAGGGAAAAATAGACCAAGGAACATATTTTTGATAAAGATAATGCTGTTTGATAAAAATTCAAAGATTGGTTTGAATCCTGTCATGATTAATATTGTAAATAGAGTTGTTTGGATTCCATCCAATCTTCTTTCCATGATTTCAGCAGTGGTAAATCCTTTAGTGTAATTTAATAAAAAATTGCTAATTATTGCAAATATTGAAAAAAATCCACATTATTTCCTACTTTCTTAATAATTTTTTATAAATTTTATTCATTTGTTTTTAGATAATTTCTTTTTATTTTTAAAGGTTTTATGTAAATGATGTAAATTTATCCATTTACCTTTGGGAGTTTTGGCAGTTGAACGGTCTTTAAAGTAAGTTCCTCGGTATGCTTCAGTCATTGCGTCGCTCATGTTAAGTCTCCTTTTTTTATTTTAATTGAAGTTTTTTGACTTCGTCTTTGATTGGTTTTGACATTTTAAAACTAACAACCGTTTTTGCAGGTATTTTTAAGTTTTTACCAGTTCTTTTGCCTGTTCTTTTGCCTGTTTGTTTATTGATGATGAATTTAGTTTCTGGTGTTGTGTGGGCTTTTCTAGTTTTTAAGATGAATTTGCCAATTTTAGAGGATAAAACCACTTCTTCGTTTGATGTAATTGCTTTAATTAGAGCATTCTCAAAAGAGTTGTAAAACTCTTCGGTTTGGGTTATTGAGGTTTTATTTACCTCAGCTATTGATTTAATTAATTCTTTTTTATTCATATTTTTTTCTCCTTTTTGTTTATAAAAAAAAGTCCCTTTAGGGACTTAATGTTGTGAATATTATTTGGATTTGTTATCTAAAAAGATGACGTTTTGGATAATTACTTTAGTGGTGATTCGTGTTTGGCCTTCATTGGTGGTATATTTTTGGATTGATAATGCGCCTTCTGCATATATTTTTGAACCTTTATTTAAATATGTACTCATGTTTTCAGCTTGATTACGAAACACTACACAAGGGATGTATTGCACTTTATCCTTGTTGTTAATTGCTAAATTGAAATCTATTTTTGGGATTTGTTCGTTGTTGCTATTGATAAATTGTTTTTCTAGGTTATGGGAGATATTACCGATTAATTGGACTTTATTTAACATTTTATTTCTCCTTATTTTTATAATTTGGGTTTAGTTTTTTGATGGCGTCTTTTTTAAGTTTTCTATTTGTTTTAAAGTTAAATTTAGTTTTTGGGCGATTGCATGATTGGATAGGGGTTGTTGATTAGGTTTGTTGTTGTTTTCTAATGAGATACCAAAATTTAAACAAATAACATTGAATTCATTTTTACTTAGTTTAGTTTTTAGTTTTTTATTAATAATTCATGTTTTACTTGTTTTAGCCATAATTGATGCGGATTAAGGATTTTATCCCAATTAGGTTGTTTGTATTGTTCTTCTTTAAAACTGATATTGTTTGGTTTGGTTGTTTTTTGGGGAATTGAAGGTGAATGGCTTTTTCTTATTAGTTCATTGATTGCAAATTTTATTTTTGGAGTTGCATAAGTAACAAAGTCATAACCTAAATCTTGGTAATTATTTAGAGCTTTGATTAATCCTAAAATCCCTTCTTGATATAAATCCTCCTTAGTTAAAACTTTAGGGTAATATTTAAAATGATAAGCTAGTTTTTTTACTAAGGGCAAATGTAAATCGATTAATTGATTACGAATTTCTAAATTCTTTTTATTTTTTAAAAAATCTTTAAATAATTTTTGTCTTAACATTCAATTCCTTTCTAAAAACATTTTTTTAGAAAAGATATGAAATTATTTTTCAGTCTTGAAACAAAAAAAGACTAACTTAATAGTTAGCCTTAAAGAATTTTTAAAAAGTAAAAAGTGTCTAAACTTTTGGAACACCTCACTGTAATTGAAAACTTTTTCGGCCAAATGAAAACTATCTTACAACATCAACATCCTTTTTTATTTCAAAAATCACCTGAAAAAGTTAAAAAAATAATCAATTATTTCGCCAAATTTTGGAACAATCAATGGATTTTAGCTAAATTAAATTATTCATCACCTTCTCAATATTGTCAAAATTTTAGATAATAATTTTTTATTTCAAATTTTCAACCTTGAAAAAGGTTACTTTTTGCGTATTTTTTAATCAAAATAACATAATTACGTAAAAAAATAATTATAATTTCATTTTCTTACCACTTTTTTAACTTTTTTACCTAACTATATAGTGTAAATATAAAATATGACAAAAAAATATCTTTTCAAACTAATGAATTATTAAAAGTTTTAGAAACTTTTTGAAATTTTAAAAAAATAATTCCTTAGTTTGAAAAGATATGAAATTATCTACTTAATTTTAAGTCTTAAAGAACAATTTTAAAGACAAAATTTGTCTAAAAAAACGTAACAGTGCAGGCTTAATAAATTGTTTATTAAGTAAATTAAAGAACTGATAATTTTTATCAATATTGTGGGGATAAGTTTGATAAGCAAAATTATAACCTAACCAACGATCGATTAAAATAATCTTGTTAGTGTTTAAATATATTTTAATTATTTCTTCTTGAATTTGAACCAAATTGGCGAAACTAAGAATATATCTAGTTAATGGTTTTAATTGGGAATTAGTTAAAAAGATATCACGAAGAGGTTGGTCGATGGAGGAACTACCTAAACCTTGTAGAGTAATTAACTCGTGGCCTTTTTTTCTAACTTTTTGAATTAAAGTCGTTTTGCCGCTGCCATCTAGACCTTCAAAGATAATTAATTACATTTTTTTCTTTGAATTGAAACTTGGGCATAAAAAAAGACCTTCAATTTTGAAGGCCTTAGGGTTTTAATTATTATTTAAATTTACTTAATCGTTTTAAATAAGTTGTTTAAAATAATTTTTGTTTGGCATTATGTAGCAATTCTAAATATTTTTTACTATCTGTAATCATTTGATTAATGAAGTTATTGTCTTGATAAATACGAACCAAATGATAATTAGTATCGCGGAAATAAACTAAGAAATAAGCGAATTGAGCTTGACTACAATAGAGTTGACATTGGACTTGGGCCCCATAGTTTAAAGGGACTTCTTGGTGGGAAAAGAAGCCATTCCAAGTGGAGGAGATGTTATTGTTTTCATCCACATAAGGACATTTAATTTCTAAGAGAGTGTTGGTTTTTTCATTATAACCATCTAAGGAAGCGGAAAACATTTTTTATTTGTCATCTGTAAAGATGGTATCAGGATAAATTAATTGGGTGGTTTTTTCAAAGAAAGTTCTAGCCAAAGGTTCGGTTTTGTTTCTGTGTTCGGTTATTTTTTGCTTGTGAAAGTAGTAACAAAGATTTTGTCATAGACTAGTTGATTTAAGATTCTAAATTTATCATTACCTGTGATACTACCGATTTCGGAAGTGTTAATATATTTTTTTCGATGTTGGTACCATTCTTTGGTACGTTGGGATAATGTAATTTGCATGGTTATTTTTCTTTCTTAAATAATGAGATGATATATTGGCCTAAATAATAAATAAATTTAATTAATATAATGTAAAAATTTAAAAAGAAAATCAATTAAACATAAGAGATGAGGTAGGAATAATAAATAATGGTTAATAAAGCTAAATTAAGCCATTGGTTTTGATTATTAAAAAACAATTACTTATAGCAGCAAACCAATTATTTAATTTTGTTAACCAAGTATTAATTAGGTTCCACATGATTATTAGTTTTAATAGTGGTTAGATATTGATAAAATCTAACTACGATACCTTTCCTTTAACCTTTGGATGCTTAATTGATAAGTAAAAAGATAGAATTTGATTAAATAATTAATAAAAATTAAAGGGATTAAAAAAATAAAGATAATTATGTTGATGGATAAAGATGATAAGATATTTTTAATAAACATATTTTAATATTTCCTTTCTTTTTTAAGTATTGGGTAATAAAAAAGACCCTTGTGAAGGGTCTTTGGATGATATTTTAATTAAGAATCGAGGATATCTGGTTTTTTAGGTGGTCGGGTTGTTTCTAAAAATTGATAATAAGTTCTTGTTTGCCAACGATCACCACCAGAACAACAATCTTTGCCATCGATATACCAATTATCAGAAAACAAACCTTCTTCATATTTATAATAATGTGTATTACCGTTTTCATCATAAAGTGTTTTAGATGAACAACTTAATTTGTTTCTAATTGTTTCTCCTTGGTAGGTACATCCATATTTGATATAACATTGGTTTAACCATGCAATATAATCTTTTTGATATTCCATTAAAATATCTCTTTTTGGTTTTGTATCTTGACAAGTAATCCGATATATTTTATCTTCATTTTCAAAAGTATTTTCTAATAAATTAATAGCATATGAAATATTAATTTCTTTATAAGTGGGTTCGATAATAGTTATAGGATTATTGCCACTTTTAGATTCTCTGTTATATTCTCCTTCATAAGCATATAAATTGTTGGCTCTTTTCCAATCTCGGATGTCTTTGTAGGGGTTAAGAGAGTCTGGGAGATTAATGTGGATTACTTGTCAAGATACAAAAACAAAAAGATAGATTTTTTTAGCGCCATTGGAAAGTTTTAAGAGGTCTTCGATATTTTCTTGTTGAGGTTTAATGATACGAATCCCATCATCAAAATAAATGGCGTCAATATCAATTTCATGGAAAGTTCTTGATGGTAAAGGTGCCACTAAACCAGTATTAGGTGTGATGTTGCAACATCCTAATTTGATGAGTTTGGGTTTTTTGATAATGTTGTTGTTGATTAATTATTTCTTCTTTATTTTGACCGACGAAGATATTGATACTATTAATTTTTATATTAGGTTTATCTTTGTTAGGTTTTTGTTTGGCATCCCAAAAGATAAAAGCTTCTTCACAATGGCGATTTTGTATTTTATGAGATCTTCTAAGGTGTAATTATAATCACCATAAGGATATTCTATTTTAAAAGGGTTCGTACGTGGCTTAAAATAAATTCCTAAAAGGTCTTTTGATGGATTTTTGAGGTACCAATGTATCTTTGGGTCGTTATACAAATTATATGAAGGTGGTATATAGTTATAAACGGATGCTGAAATATCGTAATATTTTAAGATATTAGGGATATCTTCTTTATCAAGAACGTTGATGTCGTATCTTTTCATTTTTGGTTCGACGTTTAACCATTCTTGTTGAAGGGTTTGGTAGTCAGCGAGTTTGATTTTAGATTTTGTTTGTTTGTGAAAATAGTTATGGGCGAAAATAGGATTAATGAATAAAATAGTGATTAATAAAGAAAGGGTTATAAAAACTTTTTTAAGGATTTGATTTTAATCATGATTTGTTTGCCTCCTTTTGGGGTTTAGTTTAATGGCTTATCCGTGTTATTTTTGTTGTTTGGGTAAAAGAAAAGACCCCGAAAGGGTCTTTGATTTGTTATTAAAAAATTTAATTTTTTAATCATTTAAAGATTTTAAAAGTGTTTTATATGTTTTCAGTTGTTCTTTTTGATTATTTATTATAAATAAAAATCCTACAAAGATTATTAAACAAAGATAAATTATTCTAAATTGGTTTTTTAATTTAATCATTAATTAAATCTCCTTTAAATTATTATTTAATGTTTTATTATAATTATTCGATTGGCCTTGGAATGTTTTGGGTTTCTTGTGTTTGGGGGGTTTATTGTATGATGTCTCGCATTTGAATCTGTTGCATTATCATATATATTTCCATATTTATCTTAACTATTTCCGTTCTAACATGACATAATCTTTCAATATTTACATTATTTCTTGGTTCTTGAGATAGTACTATTTCTTGTGACTTTAATTCATTTTTTCTTTCTTCTAATCGGATCTTTTGTGTTTCTAAAGTTATTCCAGGTAAAGCATACAAATATTTAATATTAATAATAAATAATAAACTTATAAATAAAAATAAATAAATACTAATTAGTTTTAAATTGGGTTTTTTGATTTAAACATTAATTATTAAATCTCCTTTTAGTTTTTTTATCACTCTTCTGAGGTTATTTCGTAGAGGAAGGATTGTTGTTTTGCGACTAAAATATATCTAATTTTTTTATTAATTAATTTTATATTATATTTTATTTTTTTTGAATTTATTTTATAAAATATTACAATTACAACCAGATGTTTTGACATTATATTGTGATTCATCAAATTCATCAATTGTTTCATTTTGTATTGTTGTTTGAGAAATTCTTTCTTTATTGATTAATTTATTTAGTGTTTTTATAAATTCTTTTTTTGTCATTATTTTTTTTCTAATAATTCATCAGCTAATGGTGATAAAAATCTTTCATATTTGTCAATAATTTGTTCAGTTTTTTCTTGAGCAAAGTTTCGAATATTTTGTTTTGTTTCTTCAATATTATTTGTTTTGGAATAATATTCTGAAAACCAATCTCTTTGTATAATATACTCAATTATATCTTGAATATCTTTTTCGTCATCATGACCTTTATATTTCAATTCTTCTATAGGCATTTTAATTCTTTTTTCTGCTTCAGGACCTCCTAAAGACACATTTAGTGAAAATAAATAACCAAATTGTGATCTATCAAAAGAAAAGTCTACGCCACCTTCTATCAATTCTTTCAAGATTACACCATCTTTTTGAATTTCTTTATTATTTACTTTTAATTCTATTGTTTTAAGATTTATAAGATCGTTGCCAGAATCTATTTGACTTAAATCATAAGCTACTAACGCATGTCCCATTTCGTGTAAGCTGCAAAATTTTTGAATACTTATAATATCTTCTTCATTTTCTTGAATTATTTCATTTTCTTCAGTTATTTCATTAACTAAATCATCCATCGCCATTACTTTATTATTAAAAATAAATAATAAACTTATAAAAGTTATTGAAAAAAGATAAATTATTTTAAATTGGTTTTTTAATTTGAACATAAATTAAATCTAAACTCCTTTTTTATTTATTCCTCATCCGAGGTGATTCCGTAGAGAGAGTTGAGGTCGGATAGGACGAATTGTTTGTCTTGTGTAAACAATCTATTTAATCCTTCAATTAAATCTTTTTTTAATCTTTCAGTACCTTGTAGTTGCTCGGTTAAAGAT
Source organism: New Jersey aster yellows phytoplasma (assembly GCF_002554195.1). Lineage (NCBI taxonomy): Bacteria > Bacillati > Mycoplasmatota > Mollicutes > Acholeplasmatales > Acholeplasmataceae > Candidatus Phytoplasma > New Jersey aster yellows phytoplasma. The sequence goes on from NZ_MAPF01000026.1 coordinate 19,163, forward strand.
TTGATTTTTATTTTATCAAATTCATTTTGGGGGTTAAGTTTGCTTATTTTTGTATTATAATCATCGCATTCTTTTTGATATTTGTCTATTTGAGACTTTAAGCCATTTTCGCTATCTTTCATATTATTAATTAAATCTTGTTTTATTTTTCAATTTCAGTTTTTTCTTGTTCAGAAAGAGTTAATATTAAAAATACATCTTTGTTTTCAGAGAAAACATAAGTTTTATTTTTCAAAATCTTTTTTAGTTATTTGTTTTTTGTTTAGGAGTATCTATTTTGCGTTTGGTTCTTGGTGGATGATTTGGTTTTTGCTCGTTATTTAATTCTTCATGATAATTTGATATTTGTTTTTTTCTTGTTTGGTTTTGTAAAGACCTTCAAAAAATCCAATAATAAAAAGAAATAATTAAAACGGTAATAATTAAAATAAGTGATCCAATATTTTTTAAAAAAGTTCATTATTTCATAGCCTTTCCGATAATAGTGATAATTGATATTATCTTTTAAAGAAATTAATTAATAATATTATACAACTTTATTTGATTAATATTAAAGAAAAAGTTGTTTTTTATGCTGGGATAGGTATTTTTTCTGGGATTTTGTTTTATTTGTCTGTTTGATTTTTTTTTGGGCTCTTGTATAGTTAGGATTTATTTGTTTTAGTTCTTCTTTGATTGTTTTTATTTCTTCGTCAATATCGGTTCTAGTTTTATTTCTAGTTGTTCTTGTTGTAATATTTTTTGGTTGTTCATTTTTGATTTCGTCGGTTATTTGTTGTCTTTTGAGTTCTAATTCTTCGGTGATTTTAGTGTATTCGTCAATAACAGTTTGTATTTCTTGTTTCATAGATTGTTCTTCTATTTCTATATTTTTAGATTATCTTTTCAATTCTTGTGTTATATTTTCTTTATTATTACGTGTATTGTATTCTTCTAATTTCTTTTTTTAGTCTTTTTGATCGGCATCGATTTTGGCTAGTTCGCGGTCGATGTGAACTGTTCCAAAACTTTAGACACTTTTTGCTTTTTTAAAAATTCTTTAAGGCTAACTATTAAGTTAGTCTTTTTTTCTTTTTAAAGACTAAAAAATAATTTCCTATCTTTTCTAAGAATATTTTTAGAAAGGAATCAAATGTTAAGAGAAAAATTATTTAAAGATTTTTTAAAAAGTAAAAAGAATTTAGAAATGCGTAATCAATTAATCGATTTACATTTGCCCTTAGTAAAAAAACTAGTTTCTAAATTTAAATATTATCCATGCGTACTTCAAAAACAAGATTTATACCAAGAAGGGTTTTTAGGATTAATCAAAGCTCTCAATAATTACCAAGATTTAGGTTATTACTTTATCGCTTATGCGGAACCAACTATAAAATCAGAAATCAGAGAATTAATAAGAAAAAGTCATTCACCTTCCGTTCCTCAAAAAACTCATAAAACCAATAACCCTTCTTTTCAAGAAGAAAACACACACATGGCATTATCAAATCCTTAACCCTCATCAATTATGGTTAAAACAAGTAAATCATGAACTATTTTTAAAAAAACTAAAAACTAAACTAAATAAAAAGGAGTTTAACGTCATTAGATTAAATTTTGGAGTTCCTTTAGAAAATATTAATGAAACTTATCAACCGAGTTATTCCAATCAAGAAATCACCCAAATACTAAATTTAACCTTAAGACAAGTAGAAAATATTAAAAACATCGCCATCAATAAATTAAAAAAATAAAAAGACCCGAATAAGGTCTTTTTTTATTAAGAAAGGAAATATAAATGAAGTTGAATCCTAAAATTATTTTAACTATCTTAACTTTAACCTATATTGGTTTTATTATCACTAATATTATGACTTTATCTTTTAATTTTCAATTAGGCGTTAAAGCTAATACATTTATTAGTCTTATTTCGGATATCGTTTTTTTATTTTATTTATGTATTAAAGAGAACAAAAAATGCACAAATTCATTAATTGGGTTGGTTGTAAAAAGAAATTATTACCACATCTTTTACTTTTAATTCCTAAAAAATTTAAAAATTATTACGAACCCTTTTTAGGAACTGGCGCCTTATATTTATCCTTAATGCCTAAAAAAGCCGTTTTAAACGATAATGACACACAACTAATCACAATATGGAAAAGCGTTTTATACAATCTCCCAGATTTTTATAATAAAACATTAGCTTTTGAAAACTTTATTTATCAATATCCCAAATCGCAACAAAAACAACAAAAAACAGCTTTTAAAAACTTATTAAAACAATATAATTTGTTATTAACAAAAAAGAAAAAAAGATTAACCAAAGCATCACTTTTCTTTATTTTAAGTAAATATTGTTTTCGTGGCATTTTAAGATACAAAGATAATACATCCTTATATACAACTTTTGGTTATAAGTCTAAATATAAAACTAGCCTATTAAATTTAAATAATTTATTCTCCTTACAAAAATATTTTCACAAAAATAAACATGTCTTGTTATGTACTGATTATCAAAAAATAATTGCCAACGCCAAGAAAGATGATTTTGTATTTATCGATCCACCTTATTACAACGGTAAAAACATCACTATATCATCTTTTTACAAAGGAGTTTTTGGTTTTACTGAACAAGTGAAATTATTCAACTGTCTCGAAAAAGCTGATAAAAGAGGAGTTAAATGGTTATACACCAATTATGATACTCCCGAAATTAGAGCATTATTTAAAAATTATTACTTCCAAAGTATCAAATCTAGTACTAGCCATAATTTGACAAACAAAAACAATAATCATGAAATCATTATTACCAATTATTAAAAAATAAAAAATAAGAAAAGAGTAATAAAATTATGTTAAACAACGTTCAATTAATCGGTCGAATTACACATGACTTCGAAAAACAATACATTAACAGCAATAACGAACAAATTCCAAAAATAGATTTTCAATTAGCTGTTAACCAAACCAAAGACAAAGTTCAATATATTCCATGTGTAGTTTTTTAGAACCCAAGCTGAAAATTTTCATAAATACTTACATAAAGGATCGAAAATTTATCTCGAAGGAACATTATCCATCCAAAAATATACCAACAACGAAGGTCAAAAGAAAACAAATACAAAAGTGATCGCACATAAAGTCATCTTTTTAGATAATAAATCTCAAACTGATAATTTACCATTTTAAAATAAAAGAACATTGATATTAAACATCTTAACTTTTCAAAAGAAAACCAGAAAGGAGAATAAAAAATAATATGAGTGACGCCATGACTGAAATCGCTCGCGGTACTTACTTCAAAGACCGCAGCAAATTAAAACCTAAAACTAAAAAAATAATAAACCAAACAAAAAGAAGAAACTTAAAAATGACTAAAAAAGAATTAATTAAAAAAATAGCTGAGGTAAATAAAACCTCAATTTCAAAAACAGAAGAATTTTACCATTCATTCGAACATACCCTAATAGAATCCATTACTTCCAACGAAGAAGTAATTTTATCCTCTAAAATAGGTAAATTCATCTTAAAAACTCGTAAAGCCTACACTGGTAGAAATCCCCAAACAGGCAAAAAACTCAAAATCCCTGCGAAAACCGTTGTCTCTTTCAAATTATCTAAAACCATTAAAGATAAAGTAAAAGATTTAACATTAGAATAAACCAATATCAACCAACAAAGGAGAAATTAAATATGAATAAAATCATTAAGAAAAAAACAAAACCCCAATACTCACGAAACAAACCAAAACCAAGAAATAAAAACAATGACTAACCCCAAACAAGAAAATATAACTATTATCCCAATAAAAAAACGCAATTTATTAAAAAAAATAGCTTACATAACGATCATTTTACATTTTATTTTACAAGTCATTATTATTTACTATGATAATAAAATTCACTGTTTAACAACAGGAATTAATAATTCTCTTGAATTGATTAAATTTCTCATCCCAGGAGGAACTAAATAATATGAATAAAAACATAAAAAACAAAAATAAAATATTAACTATTATCACAATTATTATCGCTATCTTTTTCACTACCGCATCCATTTTCGCTTTAACTAATTACTTTTCTAAACAAAGAAAAGAAAAAATTCAATTAATGAACAATCTTCCTTTTTTCACTATTGAACGAACAGGCGGCAATAATGAAGATAAAACCCTTTTACCAATTCCCATTCCAAACTTAAACGAACAAAAATATAATCACTTAATTACGATCGAACACGAAGCGACACTAAACTCCAACGGAATGGATATTAATGTTCCTTTATATTTGAAAATATCAACTAAATATGATACACTTCAAACTTTTACCAATCCTGAAAAATATTTAAATATTGGTTTAAAAGTGGATAATAATGATTACGATGATACTAAACGCCCACAAATAATCTTAGACTCAAACAGCTTAGGAAAACTTAACATCCAAATTAGCATTGAACAAAAAGAAATCATTACTAATAAAAATCCTCAATTAGAATTAATTGTAGATTATGAATTAGTCGATTTCCAAGGAAAAGCTTATGGCAGCGGCAGTCAAACAATCGAAAATAAAATCTCTAATTTAGCATAATAAAACATCAAAAGACCAATTAATTATTGGTCTTTTTTTATTGAGAAAGGAACTAAGATGACTATCAAAAACAAATCAAATAAAAATTCAACTAATTTAATCATAATCATCATAACATCTATGGTCTTATTTTTTAAGTACTTATGTTTGGATTCATCATCAAACTTTAACAGAAACCGAAAGAAACCTCGAAACCCAACAACATAAATTAGAAATCCAAAATAAAAATCTCCAAGAAATGAAAGACAAACTACAACAAAACAAAGATATAATCCAAAACCAAATTACCAATACAAATAAAGAATCACAAGAAGAAACAAACACTAATTTACAACAATTAAATAATCAAGAAGAATCATTATTTACTCCTTCTAACAACCAAAAATTCCCTTCTTTCAACCAATTAATCGGTTTCAAAGAAGAAAAACAAGCCGTAGAAGGTTTTATTGATTACCTCAACAATAAAGAAAACTACACCAATATTGGTGAGGTTGATTCGCCCTTAGGCATTTTAATGTATGGAATTCCAGGAACTGGGAAAACAACCTTAGCCAGAACCTTAGCCAAAGAAACTAATCTCCCTTTCTTTGAAGTAAGTAGTTCTATCTTTTCTCAAAAATATAAAGGAATTGCACCTCAACTAGTAAAAGATTTATTTATGACAGTTCGTGAAGAAGCTCAAAAAGGAAAAGGAGCTATTATTTTCTTAGATGAATGTGAAACCGTCTTTACTGATTTAAGTGGGTTAGAAGCTGGTTCAGAAATCGCCAATGTGGTAAACCAATTCAAAACCGAAATGACATCATTTGAAAATGACCCTGAACATCCTATCTTTATCATTGGCGCTACAAACCATATCGCCCAAATCGATGAAGCTATCAAATCAAGATTCACTTATAACATCGAAGTTAAACCAGGCAATAAAGAAGAAAGAAAAGCCTTTTTAGAATTCTTAATCAACAAACGTAAAAACCCTTACAGTGAAGAAGCGAAAAAATATTTATACAATATTATCAATGAATCCTTAGAAAGGTTACCAGTTAACCACCAATTTAAAAAAGCCAATCGTACTCTAGAAAACCTCTTAAAAACAACAGTAGCAACCTTCGCTAAAAACCGAGGACAAGGCGAAACACGAAGAAACGAAATCAATCAAGAAGACTTAAAACAGGCTTACAAAATGATAATCTCACAAGATGACACCATTTTAAACACTATCGAACAAGAAATTAAAGTGAAAGGAGGTAAATAATTATGAAAACACCTTTAGACTTAATTAACACTTATCTAACCTTTAAATCTTATTTCACTTGGTTTTTTAATGGCTTCCACCATCTTTGGTATCGTCCTTTTCTTTAAAAGAAAACTTTCCACCAACCAAACAACATACAAAAACCATACATGGAAAGGCTATTTAACTTATTTTTTAATTATTATTGGTATTTTAAGTTTCATTTACTTATGTTTCTTTCATAAACCAAAAGAACCATCTAGTAAATACGCAGGCCAATTAGTCCAAGAAATTGATAAAGCCATTGATAAGTACGATGAATTCATCAACAATTACCAAGGACTAAAAGATAATTGGGAACAAGAATTAACCAAAGTAGAGGTCGAATTAAAAACACTCTATGAAGAACAAAAAATAACCCAAGAACAAAAAGAAAAAATCAAAGAATTAATAAACCAAACAGAAACAAAGATTAACGAAATCAAAACTCAAAAACAAGAAACTGAAAATAACATTAATGCCTTAAAAGAACAATTAAAACAAAAAGAAGAAGCATTAGCCAACAAAGAAAAAGAAATAAAACTAACAGAAAAACAAATCGCGGAATCCAATGATTTAACTGAAAAACAAAAATTACGCACTAAATTAGATATCCTTTATGATGAAAAGATAGCATTAGTTAAACAAATCACTGAAATAAAAAGTCAAATAGGATTATTAGAAATTAAAATAAAACATCTAAACGAAATACTCCAGCGCGCCGAAAAAGAAAAAAATAGATTACAAAAAAATTATGATACGTTTAATGATAATGAAAAATATTTATTCAACCAAATAAAATCCGTCGAACAACGCCGTGATGAAATCCGAAACAACATCGAACAAGTGCGCTGTTTCTTTTTTTTAGACAATGTTTGTATCTAAAATTATTCTTTAAAACTTAAAATTAAGTGATAATTTCCTATCTTTTCAAACTAACAAAGTATTTTCATTAGACGAAAAAAATGTCTAATATTTTTTTTATAATTTGCTAGTTTCAAAAGATATTTTTGCTAATATTTTATCTCTTCACTATATATTTAGGTAAAAAAAGTTAAAAACTCATATACAAAATAAAAAGAAAATACATTTTCTTATTAATAATATCATTTGATTGAAAAAAAGGCGCAATAAAGATACCTTTTTTAAAAGGTTTAATTAAAAAAGATATTTGTAAATAATTTATATTAAGTTTTGAGAATATTGAGAAGGAGATGAATAGTTTAATTTAGCTAAAAGCCATTTTTTATTCCAAAAATAAGGAAATTGGTTAATGATAGTTTTTATTTTTGTCATTGGTTTTTGGAATAAAAAAGGATGACGATTTTCTAGAATACTTTTCATTTGGCCGAAAAGATTCTCAATAACCGCGTTATCAAGTGGAGTTGCTTTACGAGACATGCTGATTAAAAAATCCTTTTTTGTTTAAAGTTTGTTGGACTTTTTGTGATTGATAAACTGTACCTTGGTCAGAGTGGATAATACAAGGATTTTTTAGTTTAGGAATTTTTTTGATAGTGTTTAAAATTAAATCCTTATTTTGTTGCTTAGAAACATGAGAAGCGACTATTTTATTATTAAAAGAGTCGATAATACAAGAAAAATATAAAAATCCTTGGGGAGTTTTAAAATAAGTGATGTCGGTAAAAAGTTTTTGCATTGGCGCAGCGCTTTTAAAATCTTGATTAATTAAATTAGGGACTATGTTTAAATTATCCTTTAAAGAACGATAATGATATTTATTTTTTTGGATTCTAAGACGACAACAAATGTCGTTTGCTTTCATAATGAGATAAACTTTTTTCTTAGTGATGAATTCATTAAATATGTTTTGATATAAATGAGTAATTTTACGATGGCCAAAGAAATATTCATATGTTTGACACAAAGCTTGGATGCGTTTTTGTTGTAAAAGATATTTTGCCTTTTTTTCTTGGTGTTTTGTTTTAACTTTTAACCAATAATAATAGGTACTTCGTTTAATCTTAATTGTTTGTAAAATGGTGGTTAAATTTAAATCTTTTTGAAATTTGGCCACCAAATTAAAGATAATTCGTTTATCTAGCTTTTCTATTTTGTGAATCATTTGTTGTAATAAGTTGATTTTTTGTTTAATTTTTTCATTTTAACACCAATTTATCTTATATTTTTTTTATATCAACCATTATAACTCTTTAAAGGTTTTTTTTAATGCTATTAAATAATTATTAATATTGTTTTTAACTAATATATTATTTATTTAAACACACAACACATACCTATAACTGGTAAGGCAGTTATTTTAAAAATTAAAGTTTATTTAATTATTAAAATAAATTAAAAAATAAAATTAATTAAAAGAAAGATTTTTTTATATCGATAAATAATAATGATAAACATGATACAACGATAATATCAAATATCGAGTATCATTATCATTATCGATATAAAATATAAAATATCACTGGTTCGATGTGTTTGTTTTTATCTAGGATGTTTGAAAAGCAATATGGTAATAAAGTGGTAATAAAAAGGTAACTTAATGGTAATAAAATGGTAATTATAAATTATTTATTTATTTTTAATTCTTTTTTATTTAAATTTGATAAATAACCAGAACGTATTTTTTTGCCCGATAACCTTGTTTGGTTTTAGTTAAGAAGAATTGAATATATTTTAAATCTTCTTGTCGATAATAGATGATATTTAAACCTTTCTTATAGTTTGTTTTAATCGGTTTATTGTATTTATCTAGTTTATTGGGGTCTAATTGGTATAATTGTAAGTTTTCTAGTTTATAAAGATTGATTTTGCCAATTAATTCTTTGATGATATTTTTAGATTCATTTTTATAATTGATTTGAAAGATATCATGATAGGTTTTAAGGGGGTTATTTTGGTTTTAAGGGGGGGTAAATCTGAAAGTAATAGTTTACTATTACTAGAAGAGAAATTATCATTAATTAAGGTTATTTTTGTTTGTTTAATTTCATCCAAGATTTGAGGATCGATGAAGAGAGTTTGGTTTTTAGGGCGATAATTGGCTTCTTGATAAGTATTTTTCTTTTTAGAGTGGGTTATAATGGTCAGGTTGATTAAATCTTGTTTTAAGGTTTGTAAAAAGAGTTTAATTTGGTCTAAATCAGTGGGGTTGTTTTTGGCATTCCATCCACCGATTCTAATTCCTTGATCGAAGTTATTGTTCATATTTTTCTCCTTTTTAGTTAGTTTTTTAGTTTTTGTTATTTTTGATATAAAAAAAGACCTTCAATTGAAGGTCAAGTTTGAATATTGAAATATTTTTTAGGTATATGTTGGATGGCATTTATTAATATTATGGATTCTTAGTCCCATAATTGGTTAGTTTAGTTACTTTACTCTTTTTATTTGTATTCCTCGATATAATTAATTGTACCGTTGAAATTGTATAGGGGTTTTTTTACTATTTTCCCGTTTTTATCGTATTCGTCAATCCAATCAATTGTTTTGCCATCTTTTAAATATGTTATTTTGGTTAAATTAATTTTCATTTTTTCAAATCTCCTTTTATTGATATAATTACATCTATTTGATAAGGATGGGATTTTGCAAGTATTAAAAGTTTTATTTTTAACTTCGATTGTTTTAATGTTGCCTAAAACATATCCTGATTCATCTTTGAAAATATTATTGTTTCTTTGAATTTCTAATCTTTTTGGAAATAATTCATTTATAGCTAAATATTGAAAAACAGTTTGATTAAAACCATAGCAAACAATTACAACTGATGAAAAAAAGAATGGTGTTAAATGGAGATAGTGGTTTATTTGAAATTTATTTTTTTCATATTTTCATTAACTTTTATTTTTATAAATCTATTATAACACAAATCAACTTCGGTAATCAGTTTTTTAATTAGTTTTTCAATTCTTGCATATTTTGTCTCCTTTCGATTTTATTTTGTAATTTTGTTAAATTATTTATTAATTTTGGACCTTAGTAATTGAATGTGCGTGATTCATATTACTAATTTGAATTTAAAAGGTTTTATAGGGACAAAATTTTGAGTTTGGGTTTAAATTGTTATTTTATAATAAATAATTATGTAATTATTTCAACTTTATCTTCTCCAAAAAAATAAATAGCTAAATCTACTATTTGTTTCTTTTCAGCTTCTTCATATGAGATGTATGGATCTAAAAAACATTTTTGATAAACTTCTTTCCCATATTGTCGTAATAAATCATCAACATCTTTACAAGTTTTGTCATAAGGCGGCAAAATACGTCTAATTTCATAAGGGATTTGTTGTTCTTTAAGTTGTTCACCTAAGGCTTCGTTGCGTTTTCTTCCAGTTTCATCGTTATCTAAGGCAATAATGACTTTAATTGCTTCTTTTTTTAAAATATCCATTTGAGTTTGGGAAAGTAATTGGGCAACACAAATTAACCCCACGACATTTTTGATACCGTGTTGCCAACAACTAATGACATCAAAAAAACCTTCATGAATGATGATTGTTTTAGTTTTTTTTATATACGGTAAAGCTTCAAAAAAACGATAACTGAAATGAAAAGTAGGAATTTGGCTGAAATTGTTAATAGATTGATATTTAGATTGGAAATAAGACACTTCACGAAAGTTATTTTGATAAAAATGAAATGTTTTATTATATCCATTTTCAATGGGAATAATAATAGAACCGTGAAAAGTATCGTGATAATATTTAGTTCCTTTTTGATTGGTTTTTTCTTTGATAAAACCATATTCAACTAACTTTGTGGTATCAATATTTTTCTTTTTTAAGAAATTGCTTAATCTAAAAGAAAGTGGTTTATTTAATAATGGAGCATAACCTAGTTTAAATTCTTTAATAGTTTCTAGGGTTAATTTTCTTTTTTGGGTTAAATATTCAAGACCCATTGATGATTCGTTGTTGTGGTTAGTTATTAATAAATAATGATAATAATCACGGATTTGATTGAATAATGGTGATGTTTCTTTCAAGAGTTGGTTTTTGATGAGTTGAATTTGGTGTTCGTCGATAGGATTTTGGGATTGTTTAGTTTGATATTGGTGTTGAAAGGGATTAGAAGATGTTGTAGTTATTTCTTTTTCTTGTTGAATGAGGTTGTTAAATTCTTGATTTTTCATAAAGTGACCTATTCTTTGAATGGCTTCGCTAAAGGATTTAATTTGTCTTATTTCTCTATATACATCAATAATATCGTAATCACGACCACATTTCCAACAATGAATCTGGTTATGATCATTGATATGACAACAAGTAGGATTTTGGCCTTGATGGATGGGACAAGGAAAACGATATTTGATATTGAAATTAGTTGGTAAAATTTTAATTTTTTAATAAAACAATCATGGGAAAATTAGTTTTAATGTGTTTAATTTTGTTTTGATGATTCATTTATTTTAACTCCTATTTTTTTGATTAATAATAAGTTTCTATTTTATAAGGTAAAACATAACCGATTTCTTGGAAAGTTTGAGTACTCATTTCAAAGTGATAAATTAAGGTTTTTTTGTTACCACTTCTATTTTTTTTGATACATACTTCAATTATTTTTTGATTTTCATTGTCATCAGATTCTAAATAGAGTTGATTTAAGGTTGAATTATAAATATTTAAAGGTTTTTCTTGGTCTTTGGCTAGTTTTGGTCTAAATTCAGACATCATTAAGACGATATCAGAATTGGTTTCAATTCCACCACTTCCTTTTAAAGCGGTTATTTCAGGGGATTTTCCTTGGTAATTGCTGTATGTATCTCTTGAAAATTGAGAGAGAATGATAATAATGATGTTTAATTCCATGGCTAATTGTTTGAGTTTAGTCATAATTTCGTCAATGGCTAGACGGTCATTTTCTAAATGATTACTAGCTTTAGTAATTTGGAGATGGTCGATAACGATGATTTCTACTTGTTTTTCTAAATAGAGTCGATAAACTAAATCAATGATATAATCAATATTTTTGCTTTTATCATAACTAAATGATAAATTGATATTAACAAAAAATTGTTTGGCTTGTTTCATCCTTTCCGTGTATTGTTGAGGTGTGATGTTTGAGTCTTCCAAATTTTTATCTAAAATAACATCTAAAGGAATTTGAGTTTGGTGAGCTAATAAACGACTTAAATTTTCCTCCATTGTCATTTCATAAGAAAATACCAAAATATGAGGATAACAAGAACTTTCTTGATGTTTTGTTTTGGCGATATCTAAAAGAAGGTTGTAGACAAAAGTTGTTTTACCTAATCCAGTATAGCCTCCAATAGTTATGATTTGGCTTTTTTTGAATCCTTTAGTGGATTGGTTGAGTCCTTTAAAAATTTCTGATAATCGGTAATATTCTTCTTGGATTTTTTGTTTTGCTTGGTTGTCGGTGGCAAAAAACTCAGTATGTAAAGAGGCCATTTGGTTTAAAGTAAAGTGTGTTTTATCATTTTTGTGGGGAATTGAAGAGATAAAATTTCTTAATTTATCAAAGATTTCTTGGTAATATAAGTTTTTAGTGTAAGGATCTTGGGTTTCAAAAGAAGGACTAATAATTTTTAAGAGTTGTTGGAACAGCTTTTCTTGGGTATAGGTGTGTTTTAAGTTATCTAAGAAATCAAGGTTATTTTCCTTACTAAAATCATTATTTAAAAAAGATAATGATTCTTTGGTAAAGTTATCTTGTTGGAAATTAGTTTGTAAATATGTTAATAACTCTTTGATTATATCAGTTTGAGATTTTATTTTATCCCAAGGATGAGTTGTTTGTTTTTCTAAAAATAAATATTTTAAAGTTGTAAATATTTTTTTATTTTGGGGATCGAGTAAAGTTTTAGGGTTTATTATTTGGCAGTAAAGGTTTAACTTTTCCCATTGGCCTTGTTCGATATAATTTATTAGTTGTTTTAACGCTTTTTGTTCGTTGGTTAACATTTTTATATTAACTCCTTTTTTTATTTTTTAATTATATTGATATTAGAAAAAGGGATAAATTTGTTGGTAATTAAGTTTTGTAAGAAATTGTTAGCTGAATTGGAAAATAAGTTAATTACTTGATTAATTCCTTGCACTTTTCCTTGATTGATTTTATTGTTTAGTCTTTGGGTTTCGGTTTCGTTATTGGTTAATAAATAGAACTCAAAACGGGTGTCTAATTTTTTTAATTGTTGTCCTTCTACCATGGCTTGTTTATAGCGGTCTCGGAGACAGGTTTTAAAATTAAACGCCATTATTCGTTTGGTTTCTGTGAATAAAACTAAATCAAAGCGAATATCGGGGATGAAAAATAAATAAGCCTGGGGATATAAATTGATGATGCCTTTGTTTTGAAAATATAATAAAATGAGATATTCATTGATTTTACCGCGGATGACTTTTTGACTTTGAGAATTGGTGTTATTTTGGTTAAAATAATGGTTTAATTGTTGGTCATTGGTTTGCATATATTTGTTAATAGAAAGATTAAAAGTGTCTTTGTTAAAAAAATATTTTAAAATTTCCACAGTTTGGATATTAGTATTAAATTGTTGAATATTAAAAAAATCTTGGTTATTTAACATTTGATATTCCTTTCTTTAAATAAAAAAAGACCTTTAAATTAAGGTCTTTTGTTGGTTTTTTGAGTTTTTTTAAAGATTTTTTTAGTTTTCCATTTAACAAGACCGTCCTTGGTGACGGTTTTGATTTTGCCGTTGGTATAGTAGTAATAAGTGTTTCTGTTTTTACAGGTTTTTTTTAGTAATTATTGCCATTTTGTATTTCTCCTATTTGTTTGATTATTTGTTTTTGGTTAGTTAATGTTGTTTTGCTATTCATCTCTTTTAAGATGAATTTGTGGCCGAGGTTTTTTCTTTCTAAGAATAATTCATATCCTTGGCTTACTTGGTGAAAGTATGATAAAGGATGAGTTTCTATGACGTCTAATTTATGATCTTTTTGGTTTTGTTTGCGTTCTAAACCTAATTGTGGTTTGATTTTGAGATAAACAGTCATATTTGGTTTAATAAATTGTTTATTAAGTAAATTAAAAAGCTGATAGTTTTTATCAATGTTGTGAGGATAAGCTTGATAGGCCAAGTTAGAACCTAACCATCTATCTATTAAAATGATTTTATTAGTTGCTAAATGTGGTTTTATTTCCTCTTCTTGGATTTGTTGCATATTAGCAAAACTCAATAAATATCTAGTTAATGGTTTTAATTGGGAATTAGTTAAAAAGATATCACGAAGAGGTTGGCCGATGGAGGAACTTCCTAAACCTTGTAGATTAATTACTTCGTGACCTTGTTTTTCTAATTGTTTTCTAATTTTTTGAATTAAAGTTGTTTTACCACTGCCATCTAGTCCTTCAAATACGATTATTTTCATTTTAATTCTCCTTTGAATTTATATTTTGGGTATAAAAAAAGACCTTCGATTTGAAGGTCTAAAATAATTAATTATTTGATTTTACTTAATTGTTTTAAATAAGTTGTTTGTGATAATTCTTGTTTGGCTTTTGATAAAAGTTCTAAATATTGTTTGCTATCTTGAATCATTTTAGTAATAAAATTATTATCTAAGTAAATTCTGACTACATGATAATCATTATCATTAAAATAAACTAAGAAATAAGCGAATTGAGCTTGGGAACAATAAAGTTGACATTGAACTTGTGCCCAGTAGTTTTTAGGGACTTCTTTGTTTGTTAAAAAGCCATTCCAAGATTGAGATATGTTGTTGTTTTCGTCACGATAAGGACATTTGATTTCTAAGAGAGTTTTGGTTTTAGTATTATAACCATCTAAAGAAGCGGAAAACATTTTTTCTTTGTCATCTGTAAAGATGGTGTCAGGATAATCAAGTTTCGTGGTTTTTTCGAAAAAAGTTCTCGCTAAAGGTTCCATTTTATTACCATGTTCAGTGTATTTGTTGCTTGTGAAAGTAGTGCCAAAGATTTTGTCATGAACCAATTGTTCTAAAGAACGAAATTTGTCATTGCCTGTGATACTACCTATTTCTGATGCGTTTATGTATTGTTTTCGGTGTTGATACCATTCTTTGGTACGTTGTGATAAGGTGATTTGCATTGTTATTCCCCTTTCTTAAAAATTTTCTTTAATAATGAAAAAAGATATTTTCCTAAATAATAAGATAAATTTAATATATGATAAAGACATTTAAAGATGAAATCAATTAAACATAAGAGATGAGGTAAAAATAATAATATAATGATTAATAAAGCTAAATTAAGCCACTTATTTTGATGATTAAAGAAATGATTACTTATAGTAGCAAACCAATTATTTAATTTTGTTAACCAAGTATTAATTAGGTTCCACATGATTATTAGTTTTCGTAGTAGTTAGATATTGATAAAATTGAACTACTATTCCTTGTTTTAGTCTTTTGATGCTTAATTGATAGGTAAAAAGATAGAATTTGATTAAATAATTAATAAAAATTAAAGGTATTAATAAAATAGAGATAATAATAAAAAAGATGATGTTACTCGGTAAAGATGGTAATATTTTTTTAATGGACATATTTTAATAGTTCCTTTCTTTTTTAAGTATTGGGTAATAAAAAAAGACCCTGAGGAGGGTCTTTATAAAAAGTTAAATATTTTTATTTCTTATTAAATACAAATTAATTATTTTCATCATTTAAAGTTTTTAAAAGTATTTGATAAGTTTTTAATTGTTCTTTTTGATTATTAATTAAATTTTCTAAA
>NZ_MAPF01000027.1:0-7975 GCF_002554195.1 New Jersey aster yellows phytoplasma
CTAGGTTCATTATTTGATAATTGTTGTATTTCGTTTTCTATATTTAGTTTTTTTAACTGCATTTTCTCGAATTTTATATTTTAAATTAATTATATTTTCTTCAATAGAGTAATTAGTTATGTTTGGGTTATTATTACTAGTGCTAGCAATATCTTTATCCATCCCCATTACTTGTTGATTATTATTAATTAAAAATAATCCTAAAAAAGCGAATACAAATACATTTAATAACAATAATAAATTATTTTTGATTTTAAACATTATATGAAATCTCCTTTTATTTTTTATTACCAGACATCAGTCTGTCTTCTTTTCATTTCTGCTTCTTCAACTTTATCATTGTTATGTTTATCTTTGAAGATTGATAAAGTTTTACGGATAGGGTTGAAGTGGAGGTGAAAATCGGTTAATTTGAAGTTTTCATTGTGAACGAAAGCATCACCAAGGTAATAGTCTTTGTCTTCTTGTAAGAAATGTTTAGGGCCTTTGTATTTTAGGATTAAGTAGTTACCACCTGGGCCTTTGTGTTGTTTTTTTCGAAGTTAATGTAAGAATATAATTGGCTGTCGGCTTTTGCGTCAAAAGATGCACTGTCGAAACCGTCTAAAGTAGTATGATTATAAGTATCGCCATCTTTATTCCATCGGTCGAAAGGATGGCGGTTTTTGATGAAGATAGCTAGGTTGGAAGGTTCGGGTTGGGATTCGAGGCGTTCTAATATTAAGCGTTGATTTATTTTAATTAGTTCATCTTGATTTTTCATGATTTTTTTTGATAAATTATCTAATTCAGGATTATTAGGTGAACGATTCATATCTATAGCTTTATCATTTAAATAAATTTGTAGGTTTTTTTCTTTAGCTTCTGTTTCTAATAATTCTCGTTCACGAAATAATTGTTCTGCTTTTAGTTTTTGTTGTTGATAATAACCAACACCATTTAACCCATCAAAGGTGTATTTAGCTTTAATCATTGTACATTTTTGATTATCGTCGTACCATTCTTCAATGTTTTCAAATTTAGTTTCTTGAAAGGTAGGAATTGGGTCTTTAGGGAGTTTGATGACTCCTGTTTCAGTTAAGATGATAAACCCAATAAAAGCTGC
The DNA here is from genome assembly GCF_002554195.1 of New Jersey aster yellows phytoplasma. NCBI lineage: Bacteria > Bacillati > Mycoplasmatota > Mollicutes > Acholeplasmatales > Acholeplasmataceae > Candidatus Phytoplasma > New Jersey aster yellows phytoplasma. The sequence goes on from NZ_MAPF01000027.1 coordinate 1,106, forward strand.
CACGATTAAAATAATTATTAATAAAAACCATTTGCTTATTTTTTTAATTTTGAACATGTTTATTAATTCCTTTGGAAGAATTTTCAATATATAGGTATTTTAACATATTTAACTTTTTAATTAACCTTAAAACCATTTACGAAACCAAGAAGTTACTTTATCGATTTTTTTGTTTACGTCGTCTTTAATTTTTGTAGTAAAAGGTTGGATTGAACCTTTCCAGGTTTTTTGTTTGTCTATGATTTCTTTGGTTTGGTTGTATTCTGCTGTTTTGTCGGTTAATTTATTCATATTATCTTTCAAAGTTTTTTTAGTTGCTTCGTGTCGGGTTTTTTCGGTTTTTAATTTTTCTTTGAGAGTTTCGATTTCGTGACGGAGTTCAGCGTTTTCTTCGATATATTTACCTGAAGCGTTTTCTAAAGCTTTGATTGTTCCTTCAAGGGCTTGAATATGTAGGCCTTGTTGTACCCATTTATCGATTTGTTGTTCTAATTCGTCGCTTAAACGGTTTATTTCTTCAGCTTGTTGGTTAATGATTTGGTTTAGTTCGGTTATTTCTTGATCTTTTTGGGCGATGATAGTTTGATATTCCTTTTCTTTTTGTTGAAAATTAGTAGTTAATTGATTGATTTCCTTTTGGAGAGTTTGCTTTTCTTGTTCGGATAAGGCTTGATTGGTTAATAATTCTTGATTTTTAGCTTCTAGTAAGGTTTTTTGTTCTTGGAGTTGATTTTGGAGGTTTTCCATATTTTGATGTTGTTCGTTAATTTGCTCGATTAATTTATTAATTTGTTTTTCTTTTTCCGTGTTGAGAGTTTTTTCTTGGTGGAGATCGGTTTCTAGTTGATTATTTTTTTTGATCTTGGGTAAAGATTTCGTTTTCTTTAGAACGGATTTTGTCAGTTTGTTGATTGATTTCTTTTTGAAGTTCTTGTTTTTCTTGTTCAGATAGTTTTTGATTATTTTCTAATTCTTCTTGTTTTTGAATTAAATCATGTTCTAAATTGGCTTTTTGGGTTTCTAAATTAAGACTATTTATTTTTTCTTGTTGGAGTTTAATTTCTAATAACTTTTTAGCTTTGAGTAATTCTTCAGGAGTTTGTTGGTGAGTTTCAGTTACTTTACTAGTTTCTTTTAATTCCTCGCCAAGGTGTTGTGTGTGGTGACGTTGTTCTTCATAGATTTGTTCTGGTTCAGTTGTTGTTTTATCAACTGAACCTTGATCAGGGATTGAGATTATGGTTTCCTCTTTCGTTGGCATTTGTATCTTCAGTATTGTTAGTTTCTTCTTGAGTTGTTTCTGTTATTTTATTTTCATTATTATTAGTTAAAGTTGATTCTTCATTTTCAATAATGGTTGGGCTTGGCGTTTGTTGAATAGATGGCGCTTGTAAGATTGGCGCTTGGGGATTTTCTATTTTGTTGGTTAATGGTTGGGGCGGATGAGGATTTTTAGTTTCGCTTTGATAAAATTGGTAAAGTTCATAAGCGGTTGAAGCTAAAGAAACAAAGAAAATGGCCTTGCTGCCAAATCTTAACAGTTTGCCACCGAAATTAGCTACTTTAGAAGTAGCTTTCTTTTGAACGATAGTTTTAGTACCTTTTTTTATTGTTTTTGTCTTGCCACTTTTAAACCAATTACCGATTTTACCTAATCCTAAACAAATACCGATCACACTTAAAGTAGTTGCTAAATAATATCCTAATTTCGTTTGTGGCGAAGGAATGTGATTAGGATCTTTATCATTGCCTGTTAATTTACGATAGATATATTCAATAAAATTACGAATTGGTTGAGTAGTTTTATCGTATAACGATTTAATTTTAGTCGCGGCGTTATTTGTAAAATCGTTGATTTGGTTTAAAACTTCAGGAAAAAATTTAAAAAGTGTCCAATAAATTGCCCCACCAATTAGGATAAATGGTAATAAAATAAGGATGATATTGAAAATTGATTTTAAGATTTTTAGGAACCAATTTTCTTTTTTAGTTTGTGTTTCAATAACTATTTTAGGATGTTCGGTTGTTGGTTTTCTTTTGGTAATGATTATTTTTCCAGTTGATTTTTTTGTTATTTTTTTTATTCATAGTTCTTCTCTCTTTCTTTAATTTGATATAAAAAAAGACTCTAAATAGAGTCTTTTAATGTTGGTGAAATTATTTTTAATTATTATTTTGAGGTTTTACATGATGTTTATCTTTGAAGATTGATAAAGTTTTACGGATAGGGTTGAAGTGGAGGTGAAAATCGGTTAATTTGAAGTTTTCATTGTGAACGAAAGCATCACCAAGGTAATAGTCTTTGTCTTCTTGTAAGAAATGTTTAGGGCCTTTGTATTTTAGGATTAAGTAGTTACCACCTGGGCCTTTGTGTTGTTTTTTTCGAAGTTAATGTAAGAATATAATTGGCTGTCGGCTTTTGCGTCAAAAGATGCACTGTCGAAACCGTCTAAAGTAGTATGATTATAAGTATCGCCATCTTTATTCCATCGGTCGAAAGGATGGCGGTTTTTGATGAAGATAGCTAGGTTGGAAGGTTCGGGTTGGGTATTTAGACGATTTTCGACCAGTTTTAATTCTTTTCTTAGTTTTTCTTCTCTAGTTTTTAATCTTTGCAGTTTATTTTTAATATTAATGATTTCTTGGGTTTTGTCTTTGATTGTTTGTTCGTATTTTTCAGGAGTTTGGTTTAAGGTAGTTAATTCCTTTTCTAATTGAGGGATTTTGTTGGCTTGGTGGATTTGGGTTAATTTTTTTGTTGTATTTTCTAAATCAGTTTTAGTTTGAGAATGTTGTTGACGGTAATAATTAATTCCGTTTAAGCCATCAAAAGTGTAACGACATTCTATTTTAATGGTGTCTTTAGGTTTAGCTAAATATTGATTGAACCCTTGACGCCATTGATAATATTGATTTTCACAAGCTTCGCGGCGTTGTTTGGTTTGTTGATAATCAGGGTTAATTTTTAATTTTAGTTTTAAGGCTTCTTCTAAATCGGAAGGTAACATAACGGCGTGAGTTTCTGGGTTTTTTGTTTGCCATTTGGCGGTTTTTTTGTAGGCTTCTTCGATGATGGTGGTTAAATCACGGTTAGAGAGGTTTTTGCCTTGACATAGTTGGGCGATATCTTTTAAAGCTAAAAAAGTATGATAACTAATTTGATAAGGGATAATGTTATGTTTTAAATAACCTTCAATTTCGCTATCTTTTAAATTACCCACATAGATTTCTTTACTAAAACGACTTCTTAAAGCACTATCAATTTTATCAAGGTTGTTAGCGGCGCCCATTAAGACAATCTTTTTATCAGAACGTTGAAATCCATCAAGTTTATCTAATAAAGTGTTTACAATATTGGCGCTGACTGAGGAAGTATTTTTATCACTACGGTTAGGTAAACCATCGATTTCGTCAATAAAGATAATTGTTTTATCATTTTCTTCGGCTTCTTGCCAGATTTTTTCTAAGGTAGCTTTGCCTTCACCAATGTATTTTTGGTCTAATTTTGCAGGAATTAAGTTAATAAAGTGAACATTAGCCTCGCCACATAAAGCTTTGATTAAAAAAGTTTTACCTGTTCCTGGTGGTCCATATAAAAGGTAGCCTTTCGGACGCACTTTATCAAAGTTAATCAAAGATTGATTAGTTTGAAAATAAGTTAATAAATCTTCTAATTCTTCTTTTTCATTTTCCATTCCACAGACCTCTTTAAAAGTAACTTTATGCTTAATATTTGCTAAAGGTTTATTAGCTTTTAAGAGATTTAATTGAGTGGTTAAATTATTTTTTTGTTTGGTAAAATAAAGTTTTTGACCTGTTAAGAAAAGATTGAAAGAATTTAAATTTTTTAATTCAGTTTGATTTGTACGATATTCTTTTTGAGTTTTTAATTCTTCGATTTTTTTTGATTAGCTTCCACATAACACAAGGCTTGGTTTAATTGGGTGATTTGTTGTTGAAGATTTTCTTGAGTTTGTAATTGAGCTTTTTCTTGAGCTAATTTTGCTAATTCTTCTTGTTTTTCTTTTTCATTTTGGTTTAAAGCTTTTCTTTGTTCGATTAAATTATTGACTAAGGTTTGTTGAGTTTGTTGTTGATTTTTCAGTTCCGTTAATTGTTGTTGTTTTTGGGCTTTTATTGTCGGATTTAATTGAGGATTATTAGTTAATTCAGTTTGAAGAGTTTTAATTTTGGTAATAATGTCATTTAAAGTTTTGACGTTTTCATCAATTTGAGTTTTTAATTGGTGATCTTGTTGTTGGAGTTTTTGTAATTTGGCTTGTTGGTTAATGATTTTTTGTTCGAGCGCTTTTTGTTTAGTTGAATCCAGTTGGGGATGATTAGTTACTTTTCCAGTTTTGTTGGGTGTTTGATTAGTTTGAAAAAGTCCCATAATTAATAAAATAATTAACCCCAACAGAAGAAATCCTAAAAAACTGAGATAAATTTTGGTTTTTAATTTCATCATTTAACCTCCTTTCTCTAATGTTTTTTTATTAATGGTTATTTCAAGATTAAATCTTTCACTTTATCTTTAATGGTTTTAGATAATTTAAAAGTTACTATGGTTTTTGCAGGAATTTTTAGTTTTTTTCCTGTTTGGGGGTTTCTACCAGTATAAGCTTTTCTTGTTTTTAAGATGAATTTACCTATTTTAGAGGATAAAATTACTTCTTCGTTGGAAGTAATGGATTCTATTAGGGTATGTTCGAATGAATGGTAAAATTCTTCTGTTTTTGAAATTGAGGTTTTATTGGCCTCGGCTATATTTTTAATTAATTCTTTTTTAGTCATATTTTTTTCTCCTTTTGGTTTGGTTTATTATTTTTTTTAGTTTTAGATTTTAATTTGCTGCGGTCTTTGAAGTAAGTACCGCGGGCGATTTCAGTCATGGCGTCACTCATATTATTTTTTTTCTCCTTTATTTTGGTTTTCTTTTTAAAAGTTAAGATGTTTAATATCAATGTTCTTTTATTTTAAAATGGTAAATTATCAGTTTGAGGTTTATTATCTAAAAAGATGACATTATTAACGATTACTTTAGTATTTGTTTTCTTTTGACCTTCGTTGTTGGTGTATTTTTGGATAGATAATGTCCCTTCTAGATAAATTTTAGACCCTTTATGTAAGTATTTATGAAAATTTTCCGCTTGGGTTCTAAAAACTACACAAGGAATATATTGAACTTTGTCTTTGGTTTGGTTAACCGCTAATTGAAAATCTATTTTAGGAATTTGTTCGTTGTTAACCTTAAGATATTGTTTGTCAAGATCATGAGTGATACGACCGATTAATTGAACGTTGTTTAACATTTTTTTATTCTCCTTATTTTGATTATTTTTAATGTTGATGATGTTGTGTTTATTTGGGAAAGTTGTTTTTTGTATTGAGTTTAAATTTTACATTAAGTAATAGTCTCAACCAAAGATAATAGAAACAAACAATGCAAGCAAAATATTAAAAGATAGAAAATATTTTCTAGTTTCATATCATTTATTTTTTCAATTTATTGATTGCTATATTTTTAAGAGTTTCTACTTGCCTTAAAGTTAAATTAAGTTTTTGGGCTATTTCTTGATTGGAATAACTCGGTTGATAATCTTCGTTGATATTTCCTAAGGGAATGCCAAAACTTAATCTAATGATATTAAATTCCTTTTTGCTTAATTTAGTTTTTAGTTTCTTTAATAAGAGTTCATGATTTACTTGTTTTAACCATATTTGATGAGGGTTAGGATTTCTATTTCCTTTCTCCAATGAATGTTTTTCTTCTTGAAAAGAAGTGCTATTAGTTTTATGAGTTTTTTGAGGAATTGAAGGTGAATGACTTTTTCTTATTAATTCATTGATTGCAAATTTTATTTTTGGAGTTGCATAAGTAACAAAGTCATAACCTAAATCTACATAATTATTTAAAGCTTTGATCAATCCTAAAACTCCTTCTTGGTATAAATCTTGTTTTTGAAGGACACGTGGATAATATTTAAATTTAGAAACTAGTTTTTTTACTAATGGTTCATGTAAATTTATTAGTTGATTACGTATTTCTAAATTCTTTTTACTTTTTAAAAAATCTTTAAATAATTTTTCTCTTAACATTTTATTCCTTTCTAAAAATATTCTTAGAAAAGATAGGAAATTATTTTTTTAGTCTAGATAAAGAAAAAAAAGACTAACTTAATAGTTAGCATTAAAAAACTTTTAAAAATTAAAAAGTGTCTAAAGTTTTGGAACAGTTCAAAGTCAACAAAAAAATCGAAAAAATAGAGGCCGAACGAGAATTATATCAATCTTTAAAAGAAAAATATAAAGCCATGCATGTTCGTATGGAAACCTACGAAAAAGAAAACTCCTTTTCCTTTGGTAATGCATGTAAAATGGGGTTCAAAGCCTTCGATAAAGTAACTGATTTAATCCCTGCCAAATACGGTATTAAAATCATAGGCAAATCACTTACTTTCACACGTAAATTCTCACAAGGTATGACTAAAACTACTTTAGTTCTTCACGAAGGACACCGTTTATGGCATATGTACAACGAAGTATCGAACGAAAACAAAGAATCACTCCCAATGATTACCAAAGAAGCCTTAGAAATGTATACCAAAGACATCGATCGCGACCTAGCCAAACTCGACGCTGACTACAAAGACCAAGAAAAGAAATTAGAAGAATATAACGCTCGTAATAGTGAAGATAATTTAACACAAGAACATAGAAAATCAGAAAACATTATTGAAAATATTAATAAAGATAGAAATTCTGTCATCAACGAATACGAAAAAATAACCGAAGAATTAGAACTCAAAAGACAACAAATAACTGACGAAATCAAAAACGAACAACCAAAAATAATACAACAAGAACCAA
>NZ_MAPF01000028.1:0-22764 GCF_002554195.1 New Jersey aster yellows phytoplasma
CAAACGCGAAATAGAAACACCAAAATCTAAAATTAAAATAACTAAAGAAAAATTTGATATAATAAAAAATTATATTTTATCAGAAAATGAAAACGAAGTTTTAACAATAAATGATCTTTCTAAATGATCTTTCTCAAGAAGAAAAAAACGAAATTGACAAAATAAAAAATAGTTGGAAATTATGTTTATAATTACAAAAAGATAGACAAAAAATAATATTAGAATATCAAAAAGAATGCGACGGTTATAATAAACAAATAAGTGAACTTAATCCCCAAGATGGATTTGATAAAATAAAATCATTAACTGAACAACTCCAACGCGCCGAAAAAGAAAAAAACAGATTACAAAAGAATTATGATAAAATGTTGTTTGAATATAAAAACGAATTTTCTATTAAACTTAACTCCCTCTACGAAATCAACCCAAATGAGGGGTAAAAAAAGGAGATTTAATTAATGTTAAAACTAAAAAATCAATTTAAAATAATTAGTATTTATTTATTTGTATTTATAGGTTTATTATTTATTAATATGAATCAAGTTATTGCGATGAATAATAATAACGTTGGAACAAGCGAACATGTTTATAATTCTTTAGAAGAATATAGAAATTATCAAAATTTATTAGTTTCTCAACAAACAAAAGCACAAGAAGTTATTAATGCTTTGGAACATCAAGTATCAGAAACAGAAAAAAAACTTTTATTTGATCAACTAGAATTAATACATCAACAAATTATTATAACTCAACAAAGACACTTAGATATTCAACAACAAATAACTATAAATTTAATTTTAAATAATGAAATAACAGAATTAGAAAATCTACATTCCTCATTAATGCAAGAAATGACAACAATTATCAATAACATGCCTCTTTATGTTTCAGAAGAACAAATTAATCTTTTAAGAAATACACAAATTAGAATAAATCAAAATCAAAACAATATAAATACAATATTAGAACAAATAAGAAATCAATCACCTATGCCTCGAATTAATTTATCTCGTAATCGTTCTTCTCAAAGACGTTAAAATAATTAATTTTTTAAATTACAAATTCAACACAAAGATTACTGCCTTGGTCGTACAAGAGCGGATGACTCCAACTTTTAACTAACCGAATTCAACCTTCACTTTAATCCTGTTATCTGTAGTTTATCCATTTTTAAAGATAAACGCAATAACGATAAATTAAAAGAAGCCAAATATATTAAAAGAGCCAATTCTAAATGGTGATAAAATTTAACAATTTCCAATATGTTAAAATTTAAGGAATAAAACAATTAAAGGAGATTTAATTAATGTTAAAATTAAAAAACCAATTGAACCTAATTTATCTTTATTTAATAACTTTTATAGGATTATCATTTATTTTGAACAATAATCAAGTAATGGCAATGGAAAACAATAATTTATTAGATTCAAGAGCATCAGAGGAACATTTATGTCTAATAAACAATAAGATTTGGAGTTTGTCCGTAAAAAAACAAGAATTATTTATGTTATCTGCATCTAACGGAGATCAAAAAACTAAATCTATATTAAATAAAAGATATTTTCGTTATATAAATATGATTAAAAATCTAGAACAACAAAGAAATACAATTATCAATAGAGGTTATTATAATAACCCAATTTTATACCATTTAATAAACGATTTTAATCAACAATTAACAAAATTAAATATAAATTATTAAAATAATAAATAATACATACAAAAATTAAATAAATTCCCAAAAGACCCTCCCTAGGGTCTTTTTCTTTTATCCAAACAACAAAATACATCCATCGTTAAGGCCATAAACTAAAAACCAAAGGAGGCAAACAAATCATGATTAAAACCAAACCTTTAAAAAAGTTTTTATAACCCTTTCTTTATTAATCACTATTTTATTCATTAAACCTATTTTCGCCCATAATTATTTTCGCAAACAAACAAAATCTAAAATCAAACTCGCCGACTACCAAACCCTTCAACAAGAATGGTTAAAAACCCAACCAAAAATGAAAAGATATGACATCAATGTTCTAGATAGAGGATATATCCCTAACATCTTAAACTATTTTAATCTTCAATGCAATGGTTTTATAAATCCGAATATACCTAGTTATAACAGTTATCAAGGAATTAAACTCTATTGGTACCTAAAAAACCCTCCTTCAGGCCTTTTAGGAGTCTATTTTAAACATCGTCCTAATCCTTTTAATATCCAATATCCTGCTTATGAAGATTACAAATACACCTTAGAAGATCTCCTCAAAAACGAAATCGCCATCGAAGAAGCCTTTATCTTCTGGGATGCCAAACAAAAACCTAACAAAGATAAACCTAATATAAAAATTAATAGTATCAATATCTTCGTCGGTCAAAATAAAGAAGAAATAATTAATCAACAACAACATTATCAAAAAACCCAAACTCATCAAATTAGGATGTTGCAACATCACACCTAATACTTGTTTAGTGGCACCTTTAACATCAAAAACTTTCCATGAAATTGATATTGACGCTATTTATTTTGATGATGGGATTCGCATCGTGAAACCTCAACAAAGAAACATCGAAGATCTCTTAAAACTTTCCAATGGCGCTAAAAACATCTATCTTTTCGCCTTCAACATTGAAAAAAGAGTAATCCACATTAACCTTCCAGACTCTCTTAATCCCTACCAAGCTATCCGAGATTGGAAAAGAGCCAACAAATTATACGCTTATGAAGGAAAATATAACAGAAGATCTGCAAGCGGCAATGAAACATTCATTTCATTTACTATTAATTTAGTAGAAAATATTTTTGAAACTGAAGATAAAATATATCGGATTACTTGTAGTGATACACAACCAAAAAAAGATATTTTAATGGACTATCAACCAGATTTTATTAAATGGCTAAAACAATGTTATATCAAATATGGCTGTACCTACCAAGGAGAAGCAATTAGAAACAAATTAGGTCGTTCATCTAGAACCCTTTATGATGAAAATGGTAATACCCATTATTATAAATATGAAGAAGGTTGGAGATATGATGATTGGTATATCGACGGAAACGATTGTTGTTCTGGTGGTGATCGTTGGCAAACAAGAACTTATTATCAATTCTTAGACACAACCCGACCGCCTAAAAAACCAGATATCCTCGAATATTGTAGGCGATTAAAGAACCATTAAAAAAATACCAACTTTTAATTTGGTTTCCTTATTGTTTCTAAATACTAAAAAATATTTTTCTTATTAAATAATAAAAAAGGAGATTAAAATGGCGAGAAATTACAGACGTTCTTATTTCAGTAAAAAAACTTTTAGAAGAAATTGGATTTTACCTACATTAGGCATTGTTATTCCTTTAGTTAGTCTTAAAGAATTTTTAAAAAAGTGTCTAAAGCTTTGGAACAGTTCAAAAATCGCTTTTTGAGGTTTTAAATAAAAATAGAGAACACCACTTCCTAAAAAAGGTTTATAGTAGGTGTTAAATTTTTTAGTTAAATAACAAACTTTTACCCTTTTCCAAAGCGAATTAATAAATAATTAATTACCTACAATAATTTGCCCCCCCAGTAAAATGAATATTTTAGCCCAAACTGTAAAAAAAGTTTGGTTTTTTTGTTGAAATTTCATAACAAAAAACAAAATATAAAAAAATAATTCATTAACTATAAAATAATAAAACATCATTTATAATTCCCCACCTCAAACTATTTACTTAGTTTGGGTTTTTTATATCCAAATAACTAAACATAAACAAAAAACATTCCCTAAACTAACTAAAATTAAAAGAAAATCACTAAAACACTTGACTATTTCATCTTTTTTTTATAAAATATTATTGATGGTAAAACAGATGTAGCTAAAATAATTAAACCAATCCCTTGCCTTTTAGAGGCTTTTCCAAGTAATTCTTTGCTGTTTAAGAAAGAAAAGAAAGCAGTTGATTATTAATTATTTTAGTTACACAAACTTACCTTAAAAAAGGAGAGTTTACAAATGTCACGTTATACAGGTTCGCTTTGGAAAGTTTCAAGACGCCTTAATTATTCGGTTTCAGAAACTGGAAAAGAATTGCACAAAAGAGCTTATGGTCCAGGACAACACGGTCAAAAAAAGTTAAATTAAGTGATTATGGTTTTCAATTGCAAGAAAAACAAAAATTACGTTTCACTTACGGCGTATCAGAAAAGCAATTTCGCAAAACTTTTGATAATGCAAGTAAACTAAAAGGGATTCATGGTGAAATGTTTTTAGTACTATTAGAATCTCGTCTTGATAACGTAGTTTATCGTTTAGGATTTGCCAAAACAAGAGCTCAAGCAAGACAATTAGTTAATCACGGCCATATTTTAGTAGATGGAAAAAAAGTAGATATTGCTTCTTATCGTTTAAAACCAGGGCAAACAGTTACTTTAAGAGAAAAATCTAAAAATCTAAATATTGTACAAGAAGCTTTAAATAGTAAGTTTGTTCGCGCAGATTATGTTTCTTTAGATAAAGAATTAGTGGGTAAATATGTAAGATACCCTCAAAGAAACGAATTTTTACCAGATATTAACGAACAGTTAATAGTTGAATATTATAATAGATAACTTAAACGCCCTTTAATTAGGGTGTTTTTTTGTGTATTTGGAATATATAAAATAGTAGTTAATTAGTTGTCATTATATAATGAAAGGCAACCAAAACTAATTTATTATTAATAAATCGATAATTAAGATAACTCATTACATAAAATAATAATTATAAAACAAAATATAATAAGCATAAGATAAACTAACAAAAAACCAACCATCATAAAATTATTGTCTATAATGAACATAGCTTTTTATAATATAATATTTTTGTAAACTAATATCATTTATTTAACATTTTGCCCTAATTATCAATTATTAAAGTTTCAGTTTTAATTGCTTTTGATCAACTTTAACTTTTAAAAATCTCAAAAAAAGGAATTGTTTAATATGAAAAAAGTAAATTTGAAACGCCAAGAAACAATTGATTTTTTAAAAACTATGAGTCAAAAATCCCAAGAAAAAACTTTACAAACCCTTAATTCTTCTTTGAAAGGATTAGATCAAAAACAAGTAATGTTGCATCAAAGTTTGTATGGTAAAAATATTTTATCCCAAGAAACTAAAACCAGTTTTACTAAACAATTGCTCCAAATTGCAATTACTCCTTTTAATATTGTTTTATTAATTTTAACTCTTATTTCTTTGTTTAATGATGTTCTTACTCCCAGTCAAGAAAATAGAAGTTATTCTACCGTTATAACAACTATTTTAATGTTTTTGGGTTCTGTAATTGTCCAATTTAGTCAAGAAAGCAAACATTTAAAAATTACTTCTCAATTAAAAACTTTGGTACAAAACACAACTGCAGTCAAACGCAATAATTTTAAAATGGAAATTGCTTTAGAAGAAGTAGTAAGAGGAGATATTGTTATTCTTTCGGCAGGAGATGTTATTCCAGCTGATATTAAATTATTAGAAACCAAAGATTTTTTTGTAAAAACAACAACTTTTACTGGTGAATCAGAACCGGTAGAAAAAATGGCATGTTCTTTTTTACAAAGTGAAACAATTTTAGATGATCCTAAATTAGTTTTGGCAGGTTCAACTGTTATTTCTGGTTATGCTACAGGTATTGCTTTAGTCACCGGCAAAGACACTTATTTAGGCAATATCAGCCAGGAAATTACTAAAAAAAAATCCCTTTCACACTTAGATCAAAGCATTAATACCATTGCTAAATTGCTTATGATATGTATTTGTTTAATGGCACCTTTAGTATTTTTATTCAATTTTTACAAACCTCAAAATACTTTTTTACAATCATTCCTTTTTGCTCTTACCATTGCTTTTGGACTTACTCCCAAAATGCTTCCCTTAATTGTTGCTACTTCTTTTTCTAAAGGAATTGTTGCTTTATCTAAGCGCAAAGTAATTGTTAAAAACCTAAATGCTATTTCTAGTTTTGGAGCAATGAATATTTTATTTACTGACAAAACAGGAACCCTTACTGAAGACCAAATCTTTTTGGAAAATTTCTTAGACCTTAACGGCAACGAAGATATACGCGTTTTGCGTCATGCCTATCTGAATAGTTTTTTTCAAACAGGGCTTAAAAGTTTAATTGATAAAGCCATCATTACCAAAACAAATAATGCCAAAACTCTACATCCTTCTTTACAAGGAATTACTGCACAATTTACCAAAATTGATGAAATTCCTTTTGATTTTAAAAGAAGAAAAATGAGTGTAGTAATACAAGATGCCTCACAAAAACAACAAATGATTACTAAAGGAGCAATTGAAGAAATACTTTCTATTTGTGATCATGTAGAACTTGAAGGCAAAGTTGTTCCTTTGAGTGACCAAAGCAAACAAATAGTCCTTCAACAAACCATAACTTACAATCAAAAAGGTTATCGCGTAGTTGGAGTAGCCCAAAAACTTATCTCAAATCCCAAGCAACAACCTTGTTTTACTCCTGGACAAATTGAAGAAAAATCAATGGTTCTAATCGGATTGCTTACTTTTTTAGATCCCATTAAAGAAAGTTCAACCCAAACAATTTCTTCTTTGCAACAAAAAGGTATTATCGTTAAAATCCTTACAGGAGACAACGATATTCTTACTAAAGCTATTGCCCAAAAATTAAATATTCAAACAACTTATTGTCTTCAAGGGAGTGTTGTTGATAATTTAAGCGATGATGCTCTTTACGAAGCTTCTCAAAAAACCAATCTCTTTACTAAATTATCCCCCGAACAAAAAGCAAGAATTGTATCTGTTTTCAAACAAAAAGGCAATATCGTTGCTTTTATGGGAGACGGCATTAATGATGCTTCTGCCATGAAGCAAGCTAATTTAGGTATTTGTGTCGATAGTGGTGCTGAAATTACTAAAGAAATTGCAGATATTATTTTATTAGAAAAACAACTTACCGTTTTAGAACAAGGAGTTTTAGAAGGAAGAAAAACCTATACTAACGCCCTTAAATACATTAAATTTACTCTATCGTCTAATTTTGCCAATTCTCTCAGTATTTTACTTGCTAGTTTATGCCTTAATTTTCAACCTATGATAGTTTTACAAGTTTTATTTTTAGACCTTATATATGATTTGATTTGTTTTGCTATTCCTTTTGATAATGTTGATGATTTTTATTTACAAAAACCATGTAAATGGGATTTTGCAAGCATTAAAAGTTTTATGTTATGGTTTGGTTTTTGTTCTTTCTTGTTGGATTTTGCTTTTTTAATTGGAATGAAATTTCTTTTAAAAAACTTATCCCAAAACGATCGATTATTCCAAACTAGTTGGTTTATTTTTTCAATGTGGTCACAAACATTAACCATTTTCTTACTGAGAACTGACAAAATTATTGCTAAAAACAATCAAAAAAACCTTCCCTCTTTCCTTATTATGGTATGTTGTTGTCTAGGTTTGATAATTACTACTTTCCTTCCTTTAATACCTATTGTAAGTCAAGCGCTTCATTTAGATCAATCAATTTTTGAAAAAACTACAATTTTCCCCTTTTTGTTATTTTTAGTAGTTATTTATTCATTAGTTATGATATGGGCTAAAAAAATATTTATTCAAAAACACAAACAATTATTATAAGTTGTATTGATTAATTTTGTTATTTGTTACCTTTGTATTATTTTATTATTTCAAAATAAAAATGGTTTGCTTTGGTTTTTTGTTTGTCAAAAATTAATTATAAATTGATTGTTTTGCTTTCTAACACCCCCCCCTTTATCGCCTTCCAATTTTTTTCAATTTATCGATAATCATTTTTGAAAGGAATTTCTATGTTTGGTACTTCCCCTTTATGGACAGTTTTTTTGTTTTTGTGCATCTTTATTTTTTTTCATTTTTTCTTACGCAAATATCAAGTTTTAAATATTGTATTTTTATTTTTGCTGTTATTTTCCTTTGTTTATGGTTTGAAAAGCTACCACGATACTTTTGTTGAACCTATTTTTAAAAGATATCTTAGTTTAGACATTTCTAAAAACATTTATGATTGTTTATTAAATTTTATTCTAACTAGTATTATCATCATCAAAGCTCCTTATTTAAGAGTTGTTTTTAATAATTGGTCTAAACATTGGAATATCAAACGAAAAAACTTTTTTATGGGTGGAGATAATACTCAAAAAGAAATTATTAAAGCTACTTTAGAACTTGCTTCGCGCAAAATAGGAGCCTTAATTACGATTGAAAAAAATAATACTTTGGAACAATACGCTCAAAAAGCTATCTTAATTGATGGCAATGTTTCTAAAGAATTGTTGTTAAACATCTTTGCTCCCAACACCCCTTTACATGATGGAGCAGTTATTATTAGAGGAGACAAAATTTTGTGTGCTAGTGCCTATTTTACCTTGTCTTCATCAGCTGATTACTTAGATAAAAAAACTGGTTCGCGCCACCGTGCAGCTTTGGGAATTAGCGAAACTACGGATAGCATGACAATTGTTGTCTCCGAGGAAACAGGAAATATTTCTATTGCTTTAGAAGGGATGATGTTTCAAACTAACGAACAAGAAAAACTTCAAGAATATTTGGCTATTTTTATGAATTAATTAAAATAAAAATTAAAAATAAATAAAATATAACCCAATTTTATAAAATAAAATAATCCCTACTAACCTCAAACCCCAAATAAACCGAAAAGGAAACAAATAAATGAATAAACGAAAATTAGGCATCGTAGTTGATTCTACTTGCGGAAATACTTATGGAAAAAACTTTTTTGAAGATATTTCAGTAGTGCCTTTAACATTAATTGTTGGAGAAACTAGCTATATGGATGGTACTATTGACAACACTACTTTACTAAATTTTATTGAAAACAAACAAAAAGTAACTACCAGCCAACCCAATCCAGAGCTTTTTATTAAAGCTTTTCAGGAACAATTCGACTTAGGATATAAACACGTTATTTGTTTAACTTTATCCAGTAAACTAAGTGGCACTCATAATAGTGCTCTTTTAGCTAAAAAAATGCTTAAAAATCCCAATATTACTGTTATTGATACTCAAAATATTGGCCCTGGAGTTTATTTTTTCTTACAAAGAATTAATGATTGGCTTACTCAAAAACCTGATGTTTGCCCCCAAACAATCACTGATAAAATTAATGAAGAAAAGCTAAAAGGTTTTTTGTTATGTACTATTAATAATTTAAAAATATTGGCTTATAATGGGCGTATCTCTAAATTTAGATTTTTAATTGGTAACCTTTTGAAAATACACCCCATTTTAAAATTTCAACAAGGAGTTTTATCAATCGAAAAAAAGTAAGAAACTTAAAAAACTGTTTTAACTATTGTCTTAAAAAAATATTAGAACACAAAACCACAAATAATAAACTTGATATTCAAGTTATTTATGTAGATGATGACAAAGATGCCAAAAAACTTTTAGCACAAATCACAAACTTAGCAAATCCTCAAATTAAAGTTACTCTTTATGGTGCTATTTCTCCTGTAGTGGCGGCTCATATTGGCTATAAAGGATTTGGATTTTATCTTAACGAAATTACAGATTAACTTATAATTGCATATTTTTTTAATCCCGGTTTTTGTTAAAACAATCTTTTTATCCCAAAAATTTTCAAAATTTGCCTTATAAAAAACACTTAAATAATCTTTTTGATTATCTTTTTAGCTATTTTAAGATACAATATAATGTAACTATATATTTAGTTACATTATATTTTTATATCCTTGATGTTAGAAAGAACCAAAAAAAGTGCCTACATTTTACCAAAGAAAAAAATTTTTTTCAAAATACTTTTGGTTTTAGTATTATTTTTTTTATTACAACCATAGCTTATGCTATAGAAGATTGGCATAAATTAAAAAGTGATAGTAATTTTGGATTAAAAATTGCTGCTCCTGCAGAATTGTTAGTTTCCAACCCCGCAGATCTTCACGACACCAATAAAAAATTTTTAGTTCCTAAAGAGCATAGTTTTTTAATGACAACAGAACAAACAGATAGAGTTATTTTTGAACAAGAAGCCACTCTAAAAACTCAAAATGACAAATTAACTTTTATAAAAGGAAAAAATATTAAACTAGATATTAATTATTTTTTTGAAAACCTTGATTTAAACGAACAATTAAAAAAAATTTTTAATGTTCAGATTTTTTGGAAATACAAAGAACAACCCCAACAAAGTTTTGTTCCTTATGACAATAAAAACAAACCAGTTATTATTGATACAAACGGTAATTTAAAAAAAATTATTTTTCAATTTACCATTTATGCTTCTGAAGTTTTTCCTTCTGAATACGTAACTAAAGAAAAAAAATTGCATATAAAATATAGAATAGAAAAAACATAATGTTGTTTTGATATTTTTATTATTTGTTATTTGCAAGTAATAACTATTTTTAATTTTAAGCTCCTTTAAAATTTTAAATTATATAAATTGCTTATTTATTTCAATACTTAATTTTTCAAATAAGCGAAGACCGTATCAGCACGGTCTTTTCTTTTTTCTTGATATTTATTTTAGAAAAAGATTAATTTATTACAAAAAAATTTATATTAATAAAATAAAATCCTAAAATTATTATTTTTTTATAAAATGAATTGATGAAAAAACATTTTTTTGTGTCTTTTGGTAACGTTCTTTAATGATAAAAATTTCTTTTAGTAAAATAATTTCTATTTCAAACATCCTAAAAATATGGAAACTGTCTCACAAACGCCAAATTGAAATCTTTCATAAAGCCTTAATTATGGCAATTATTAATGTTACTTCTGATTCTTTTTCATATGGCAACCAACATTTTGCCACTCAAAAAGCAGTTAAACATGCTCTTTGTTGTCTCAAAGAAGGTGCTGATATCCTTGATATTGGATGCGAATTTACTCGCCCAGGAGCAACTCTAATTACTCCTTTAGAAGAACAAAAACCCATTTTGCATGTTATTAAAGAATTATCGCACCACCCCAAAGCCATTATCTCTGTTTATACTTATCATTTTCAAATTGCTAAATTAGCCATTAAATCAGGAGCTCATATTATCAATGATGTTTAGTGGATTTCAACAAAATCATCAAATGGCAAAAACAATTGCTGCATTAAATGAAGGCGTTTGCATTATTCATACAGGCAGAACTCACAAAAACCTTTCTAATAAATTGCAAGACCAATTTTATTTTTAAATCATTCCTTACAAATTGCCAAACAAGCTCAAATTGCAACAGAGGAAATAGTGATGAATCCTTGATTTATTTTTTTAAAAAATATTGATGAAAACTTTGATATTATAAAAGATTTTGAATAATTAACTAAAATGGGAATGACCTATATTGGTAGGTCTTTCTCGCAAAAGATTTTTCCAAGCTATAATTAAAACTGAAGGCATTTTGTAAGTATAATCTTTAGAAGCCATTACTGATGCTGCTCTAATTTTTTGTTAAGAACTAAAGGGGCTTCGATTTTTTGAGTGCATAATGTCAAAATTAATCAAAATAGTTTGCTTTTGAGATATACTTTAATGAAAAAATATAAATATTATTATAAATATATTTTAAAAATTATCACTTTTAAAAGAATGAAAAAAATTAATTTTTGCAACATAAAAAACGTAAACAAAACACATTCTTAAAAAAGGAATTTATTACTTGTCAAACTTATTAAATATTTTTCAAAAACAAATATTTTGCCAATTTTGTTTACAATTATACACAAGTAAAGAACCCACAAAACAAATGATTAATTCGCATCCTAAATGCGAAGTTTTGAAAGTTTTTACTTTGTATGAAACTTTTCCTTGTAAAAAAAACATACTAACCTTTATTTTTAAAAGCTGCTTTTCTAATCAAAACTACCTTATCCCTTTTACTTTTTTAGTTTTTTATTATCTGTAAAAATGAAGCTCAAAATAAAACACATGGAATTATTGGTTCCACTTACTATTGATTTAGATATTTTGTTTTTTGGTAATCACACTTGTAAAAATCCTAAATTAACTATTCCTCATCCATATATGTTAGAAAGAATTTTTGTCCTTACTTTTTTAGCAGATATTTTGCCTAACCAAATAACACAAACCAAAACTATTTTAGAATGGAAAAACCAATTAGATCAAAATGCAGTTAAAATAATTGAAAATAATCAATGGTATTAACCTTTTTTAAAAAATTTCTAACTGTTTCATTTTTAGACAACTTAATTATTTAAAAATATCATTTATTAATGTAAAAATAAAATTATAAAAAGGAAATTATATGAACATTTTATCAATCGAAACTAGTTGTGATGAAACGAGTTGTGCAGTTACTCAAAATGGTAAAAAAGTACTTTCTAATGTAGTTTTTTCGCAAATTAAAGATCATCAAATTTTTGGTGGAGTAGTCCCTGAAATAGCTTCTAGAAAACATATTCAATTTATGACCTTGGCATTACAACAAACCCTTAAAGAAGCACATCTCACACCCCAAGAAATTGATTTAGTAGCAGTTACTCAAGGACCTGGTTTAGTGGGTTCGTTGTTAGTGGGCATTAACGCCGCTAATGTTTTCGCCTACACTTATAAAAAGCCTCTTTTGGGAGTAAATCATTTATTAGGGCATATCTATTCTGCTCAAATTGAACATGAAATTAAATTTCCTGCCTTAGTACTTTTAGTTTCTGGAGGCCACACCGATCTTTTTTATCTTACGGATCATCTCCAAATCAAACCTTTGGGTACTACTATTGATGATGCAGTAGGAGAAGTTTATGATAAAATTGCTAAAAACCTTAATTTGCCTTATCCTGGAGGACCTTTGATTGATCAATTAGCCCAACAAGGAAAAGACACTTATCATCTGGTACGTCCTTATTTAAAAAATGACAATCTTAATTTTAGTTTTTCAGGATTAAAAAG
Source organism: New Jersey aster yellows phytoplasma (assembly GCF_002554195.1). Lineage (NCBI taxonomy): Bacteria > Bacillati > Mycoplasmatota > Mollicutes > Acholeplasmatales > Acholeplasmataceae > Candidatus Phytoplasma > New Jersey aster yellows phytoplasma. The sequence continues at coordinate 12,905 of NZ_MAPF01000028.1, forward strand.
TACTTTGGTAAATTTAGTGATGAAGCAAAACCTAAAAGATATCAATATTCCTGATTTATGCGCTTCTTTTCAAACCAGCGTTATTAATGTTTTGTGTGAAAAAACCAAAAGAGCTTTAACCAAATATCATGTTAAACAATTAATTGTTGTTGGTGGAGTTGCTTCTAATTCTGGTTTAAGACAAAAGTTTATGACATCTTTTTCTAACTTGGAAGTTATTTTTCCTAGTTTACAATATTGTACTGATCAAGCTGCTATGATAGGAATTGCGGCTTATTATCAGAATCAAATTACCAAAGCTTCTAAAAAATATGATCTTACGGCAAAACCTAACTTGTTTTTTTGATTTTTGATAACTCTCCTTTGAATATAATGAAAAAAAGATTCCTAAAAGGGAATCTTTTATTTTTTTACCTTTTGTTTGGTTGTTGGTGGTATTTGCTTTTTCTTTATTGTTTATTTCAAAATTGTTCTTTTTCTTCTTCTTTCAAAGCATAAACTTCACTTTGATTAAGGGTGTCTTTTTTTCTAATAAAGCCTGATTTATTTTTCCACTAATGCTTTATTTTTTCTAAAATATTTTTAACTTCTTGATAACATACATCAACTATTTTTTTAAATATTTTACCTTTATACTATATAGTTAGGTAAAAAAAGTTAAAATTCCGTTAAGAAAATGCAATTATATTTTTTTACATAACTGTGTTATTTTGGTTAAAAAAATGTGCAAAAATAACTTTTTTTCAAGGCTAAAAATTAAAAAAATAATTTATATAAGACTTTAGTAATATTGATAAGGGATGAATAATTTAATTTAACTAAAATCCATTGATTGTTCCAAAATTTAGGGAAATAATTGATTATTTTTTTAATTTTTCGTGTGATTTTTGAAATAAAAAATATGTTGATGTTGTAAGATAGTTTTCATTTGATCGAAAAGGATTTCAATTACGTCTTTATTACATTGATTAGCTTTTCTCGACATGCTGATTAAAAAACCTTTTTTATTTAGTGCCTACCTAATTAACTTTTTTGTTTTTTCTGATTGAGTATTTCATCATTATCTTTATAGCATCTTTTGGAGTTTTTTCTTTTTGTTATAAGTTGCATCCCAAGACTTGCCTGATTGAGGAGGTCAATTTATTAATTTATTTTCTTCTGTGCTGTTTGCTCATTAATCTGTATATCATGATTGTTTTCCTTGCAATTTTTTATATAAAAAAAGAGACTTAAAAAGTCTCTTTTGGGATTATTTCATTATTTAAAAAAACATTTTTACTTTTTTTCAATCAATTTTTTCTAAATTGCGTTCTGCCTGGGTTTTAGTTAAGTAGTTAGGAATTAATAAATGGGGATTGGAAACAATTTTTGCAAATTCCTTGATGGTGCGCAAATCTATTTTGATAGCAGTTGGCTCAATTAATAAATGATTAGGAAAAGATTTCAAGAAATTACTCTCAAATCTACCTTCGGTTAAGCAAATGTGGTTGTCTTTGAGGCTTAAAGCAAAAAAAGCATTACTTCTAGCATCAATTAAGGGAGTAAGCGAAGCATAAGAATAACCACTAGATAAAAGCAATAGACTGCTTATTTGGTATAAAGGTATTTTCAAGTTGAAGGCTAACATTTTGGCTGTAAGAACTGCTACACGAGTGCCAGTATAAGAACCAGGGCCCACACCAACTATTAAAGCATCTAAGTTGTTTATACCTAAATTATTTTCTTGTAAGACGCTTTCAATTGAAGGAATCATGTAAGGAACATAATCGTTTTTGCCAAGGCGGGATTTGAAAGTAGTAATTTTTCCTTGGATGACTAAAATAACTATTTGGCTTTTGGTTGCATTATCTAGAATTAAAATGTTTTTGTGATTCATTGTTTTATCGCTTTCAAAAGTTTGTTTGGAAAATTATAAAAAAAATTAAAGGTTGATTTTTGGTATAAGTATTTTTCATATCATTTTTTAATTATTTATTTTTATTATCGAGGTTGTCATTTTGATATATAGTAATTTTTCTTTTAGTTTCATTTAAAAATGTCATTTCTACTAAAAAAGCAAAATCAGGAAAAAGGTAACTGCAATTTTGAAAATATTCTACTATAACAAAATCTTGATAAGTAAGGTCTTCTAATAGTTCTTCTAAAAATTCAGGTTCAAGGTTTGTGCGATATAAATCAAGATGACAAATAGTGTGTAATTTGTTCTTGTAGGTTTTAGAAATGACATAAGTAGGACTACAAATGTTTTGAAGGATAGCGAAACTTTTAATAAAGCCCTTAGTAAAGATAGTTTTTCCACAACCCAAAGATCCTTGCAATAAAATGATTGTTTTGCTTTGTTTTTCTTTTGGAGTGTTTCTTTTTTGATTGACGATTTTTTTTCCTAAATTGTAGCCTAATATTTGGCTTTCTTTTGGGGTGTTAGTAATTGCTTCTAAATATATTTTGGTTTTCATGTACGTTTTAGACCTTTAATTATGATATTAAAATAATAATGATAAGTCATTTGTTCTTTTGTTTTTTTTTTTAATGTTGGTTTAAAATTAATTTTCTACGACATCTATATCAAGTACTTCTTTTTTGACAACTGCTACTGAAACTGCTTTATGACCTGTTTTTAATTTGATGATGCGTGTTCCTTGTGTAGCTTTGTTTTTGGTTTTGGTGATTTGGTCAATTGCAACTCTTACTACTTGTCCTTTGTCAGAAGAAACAATAAGATCATCTGAAGGTAGGACTACTTGTAGTGTTATAAGTCTTCCTTTTTGATCGTTTACTTTGATAGTTTTAGAGCCTTTGCCACTACGCGCTTGAATGCGGTATTGGTTGACATTGGTGATTTTTCCAAAGCCGTTTTCAGTCATTACTAAAATGTTTTGTTCTTTGGAATCAACATCAAATAAAGCAGCTCCTACTAAGAATTCATCACTTCCAAGACGCATCCCAATTACACCCATACTGTTGCGACTAATGCTTTTAATTTTGGTTTCGCAAAAACAAATAGCATTGCCATTGTTAGATGCTAGAATGATGTTTTTAATGCCTGTGGTTTTTTTACTGTAAGGACTTCATCGTTTTCTTTTAGTCTAATTGCGATAAGTCCTCTTTTGGAAATGTGACTGTATTCTTTGAGAGGTGTTTTTTTACTATACCTTTTTTGGTAGCAAAGAATAAGTAATCTTGGGATTGATCAAAGTTTTTAATACTGGTAAAAGAAGTTAAAAATTCGTCTTTTTCGAATGGTAAGAAATTAACAAGGTGGCTTCCTTTGGATTGTCTTTGACCTAAAGGAATTTCGTAGCCTTTGAGTTGATAGACTTTGCCTTTGTTAGTAAAAAATAAGTGATAATCGTGAGTAGAAGTAATTGCTAGATGTTCAATGAAGTCTTCTTCGTAGATTTTCATACCAGAAACGCCTTGTCCGCCTCTTTTTTGTTGTTTGTAAGTATCAATATCCATGCTTTTTATATAGCCTTTGTTAGTAATTGTAATAATGATAGGCTTTTTTTCGATTAGGTCTTCGTCTTCAAAGTTTAGGGGAGCATCAAAATTGAGGGTAGTTTTTCTGTCATCTTGGTATTTTTTTTCATTTCTAGAAGTTCTTTTTCTAAAATGCGTTCTTTTTTCTTTTGGGAATCAATGATACTTTTACATTCTAAAATTTCTTGAGTGAGGTTTTTTTCTTCGGTGATAAGTTTTTGAGTTTCTTGGTTAGAAAGTCTTTGAAGGCTCATTTCTAAAATGGCTTTGCTTTGTATTTCGTCAAAATTGTATTTTTGCATTAATTTTCTTTGGGCTTCTTTGACATCTGTAGAAGTTTTGATGAGTTTAATAGCAATTTCGATGTCTTCTAAAATAGTGATAAGGGCCGTTACTAAATGTTTTCTTGCGCTTGCTTTTTTGAGTTCAAAGCTTTTTTGTCGGTTAATAACTTCGATGCGGAAATTGAAAAAAGCTTCTAAGATTTGTTTTAAAGAAACTAATTGGGGAGTTTTCCCAACTAAGGCAACCATATTGATTCCAAAAGAAATTCTTAATTGGGAATGTTTGTAGAGTTTGTTAAGAATAATTTTGGCGTTAGCGTCTCTTTTAAGTTCAATTACGATTTTCATTCCTTTTCGACTGGATTCGTCTCTAAGGTCTGTGATTCCTTCTACTATTTTGTTCTTAACTAGAAAAGCAATTTTTTCAATTAGATCAGTTTTTTTACTTGATAAGGAATTTCTGTAACAATAATTGAAGTTTTTCCTCTTTCTTCTAAAACGTGACTTTTAGCCTTTAAGATAACAGCTCCTTGTCCTGTATGATAAGCACTTTTTAAACTTTGTAAGCCTAAAAGTTCACCACCAGTAGGAAAATCAGGTCCTTTAATATGTTGCATTAACTCATCAATAGAAATGTCTTTATTATTAATGTAGTTAATTAAACCATCAATGACTTCGCCTAAATTGTGAGTAGGGATTTTGGTGGCCATTCCTACTGCAATTCCTGTAGCTCCATTAATTAATAAGTTGGGAAGAGCTGTTGGAAGTACTAATGGTTCTTTTTCAGTTCCATCGTAATTATCAACAAAATCAATTGTTTCTTTGTCAATGTTTTTGATTAGTTCCATCGCCATTTTTGCCATTTTAACTTCAGTATAACGCATAGCTGCTGCTTTGTCGCCATCAATTGAACCAAAGTTTCCGTGACCGTCTACTAAAGGATAACGGTAACTAAAATCTTGAGCCATTCTTACCATCGCCTCATAAATGCTTGAATCGCCATGAGGATGATATTTACCCATAACATCCCCAACTACACGAGCTGCTTTTTTGTAGCTTGCGTGACTGTAGACGCCTAATTCTTTCATACTATATAAAATACGTCTTTGGACTGGTTTTAAGCCATCTTTAATGTCTGGTAAAGCTCTTGATACAATTACGCTCATTGCATAACTTAAGAAGGATTTTTTCATCTCTTCACTTAAGTTTACTTCTTGAATTTTGCCATGATCGTGGGGTTTGTGGATGTTGGCTTCATTGTTTTGAGTTTTATGGTCGCTCATTTTTAACCTCTTTTTTATATATATATATATATATATATATAAGTTGTTATTTAATGTTATAGTTTGTTAGTTTTAGTTTTATTAAAATATTTTTTAATTAAACGTCTAAATCAGCTTCTAAGGCTTTTTCTAAGATGAAGTTTTTTCTCGGTAAGACTTTTTCTCCCATTAACATGTTAAAAGTTTGGTCTGTTTCCATTAAAGCTTCTTCATCACTTAAAGCATTAAGGGCATCTTTGAGACTTGCTTTGAGAAGAGTACGATTTTCTGGGTCCATAGTTGTTTCCCAAAGTTGATTAGGATTCATTTCTCCAAGTCCTTTGTATCTTTGGAACCCATCTTTTAAGCTGTTTTTATTTGCAAAAGTTTGTTTGGTTTTTTCATCGTAAAAATATTTTGGAGTTCCTTTTCCTTTTTGGTATTTGTATAAAGGAGGGCGAGCAAAATAGATATATCCTTTTTCAATTAATTCGCGAAAATGTCTGAAAAAGAAAGTTAATAGTAAAGTTCTTATGTGGGCTCCATCAACATCGGCATCTGTCATAATTATAATTTTGTGATAACGGATTTTATCTACATTAAAGTCTTTGCCTTTACCGATGTTAATTCCTGCACCAATTGCTTGTATTAAGGATTTAATTTCTTTATTGGTAAGAATTTTGGCATCTAGACTTTTTTCCACATTAAGGACTTTACCACGCAAAGGAAGGATGGCTTGAAAACGCGAGTCTCTTCCTTGTTTAGCAGAACCACCCGCTGAATCTCCTTCGACAATGTATAGTTCAGAAATATGAGGGTCTTTGCTTCTACAATCAGCTAATTTGGAGGCAAAACCTAAAGAATCAAGGGGCTTATTTCTTACTACTTCACGAGCACGTTTAGCAGCTAGACGGGCATTTGCAGAAAGAAGACATTTATCAATTATTTTCCTTGAATCTTGGGGATGTTCTAATAAATATTTTTCTAAAAATTCGCCAAACAATTGGGATGTAATTTGTCTTACTTCAGTATTTGCTAGTTTAGCTTTAGTTTGTCCTTCAAATTGAGGGTCTTGATGTTTTAAAGAAATAATAGCAGTAATTCCTTCTAAGATGTCTTCACTTAATAAATGTTCATCTTTTTTTAAAAGATTGAATTCCTTAGCATATTTAGAAATAACACGGGTTAGGGCTAATTTAAAACCTTCTTCGTGAGTTCCTCCTTCATGAGTAGGAATATTGTTAACAAAAGAAAAGATTTTTTGGCTTTGAGTGTATCTAGGAATAGTGTCTTTGTCTTCTTTTTCTTCTATTTCGTTTCCTTGTTCGTCTTTTTTGGTAGGACGGAGTTGGGTAGTGTATTCAAAGACAATTTCAAAAGCTAGTTTTTGAGCTTCTTTTTCCAGATAAAAAATTTCGTGAAAAGGAATTTGTTTGTGGCTAGTGTTAATAAAATCTATGTAGTCTTGTAATCCTTTTTCATGGCAAAAGTTAAAAACAGTTTCTTTTTCGTATCTTTTGTCAGCAATTTTTAATTTAAGACCTTTGTTTAAAAAAGACAATTGTTGCATTCTTTCTTTGAGAGTATCAAAGTTATAAATGGTAGTTTCTTGGAAAATTTCGGGGTCTGATAAAAATTGGATAGTAGTTCCTCTTTTGTTAGTTCCCCCAATTACTTCCAAAGGTGAAACTGCAATTCCTTTTTCGTATTTTTGAAAATAGATTTGTTTGTTAAGGCGAATTTCTACAGTAAACCAATTAGAAAGAGCATTTACCACAGAGGCTCCTACACCATGAAGCCCTCCTGAAACCTTGTAAGAAGAACTGTCAAATTTTCCTCCAGCATGAAGAGTAGTTAAGATTGTTTCTACTGCTGGTTTTCCTGTTTTGGGGTGAATATCAACTGGGATTCCTCTACCATTGTCAGAAACACTAATAATTTCTCCAGGTAGGATTTCTAAAGTAATGTTGTTAGCGTGTCCTGCTAAAGCTTCGTCAATGGAATTGTCAACAATTTCCCAGACTAAATGATGAAGTCCTTTTTGAGCAGTCGAACCAATATACATTCCTGGTCTTTTGCGAACTGCTTCCAAACCTTCTAAAATTTGAATACTATCAGCATTGTAATTTTTCAAAAGAATAGCTCCTTTTTTGTAAATTTATAAAATATTAAAAATAGATTAAAGATTAAAGAATAAAATTTTTAAAATATGCAAAACATGCAAAAAAAGATAAATAAAAAACTTTTCAATAGCAAAATATTAATTAATGAAAAATATTTATCAATTATTTTTTAATTCATTATTTTTTGGTAAAATATTTATTATTGTTTTTGATAATTTGGATAAAAAGATGATATTTTATACAACTTAATCACAACATATTATAACATAAAAACTAGTTATTTTGTGTTTTTTACAATTAGTGAGTAAAAAATACTCTAAATTGACTTTTTGAGTTATAATAGAAGTAATAGCAATTTCGTTTTGCTATATTAATATTGTAAAAGGAAGGACAAACATAAATGCAAATAGTAAGCTTAGGCAAGAAATTTTTTTTATTTTTTAGTTTATTTTTAAGTGTACTTTTTATTTCTTTATTTGATATTTATCAAATAGTTGGAGCAGTAACACAAGTAGACAAAACAACTTTAACTACTGAAGATAGTGAAGGAAAAGTTCCTAAAGAAGTTGTAAAAGAAACCAATAATGGTGCTAAAACTGAAACATCTCCTGAAGGAAACAAAGTAACAGCACAAACTTTAGGAGAAAATAATGCAGTTACTAAAACTGAATTAAATACTGAAGGAATTAAAACCACAGTTAAAACTTTTGGAGAAGGTGACGCAGTTGTCCCAACAGTTGAAAAACTACAAGAACAAGAAAAAAAGAAAAAGATAAAACCAAAGATAAAGAACAATCTAAATTCTTACTTTGTTTTTTAGCGGTATTAGTAGTATTATCAGTTTCTGCAGGATTTCTTTATTCTAATAAACAAAAACAAGCTAATAAATAAAAACTTTAAACAATTATATAATTTATAAATTAAACTGCCTTAATTTGTAATTTTTTTAAGAAGTTTATATTCAAGATAAAAGAAGATAAAATATTTTTAGTAAATTTTTGAATCTCATTATCATTAATTATAAATGATGAAAAAAATTATAATTTTTATTTCTTTTTTTACGTTATAATATAGTTAATAGTAAGTCATTAATCTCTTAATATTTGCTATTTTTATTAAAAATAAAAAAGAAGAAAAGGTGTGGCACACTACAAATACAAAAAATAATTTAAGTAAGAAGAGTAGAACTCTTTTAGTTTTTAGTTTTTTATTTTTAGTTGGTTTATTTTTATTTTTAATATGAGTAATATTAATATTAGGGCATATTGAGACAAAGATACAGAAGCTAATCGAGTTGTACAAGAATTATTAGACCTAGATATTAATGTTGAATTGGCTAAATGAGTCCAATAATCAGATAAAGAAGTCGTTAAAGATAAAATTAACAAAGATTAATTAATTACAACTGCAAAATGTTTACAACAAGTTAAAGATAAAGTTGCAGGTTTTGCATAATAAGTTAAAAAAATCTTTTGTTACAAAAGAATTAACTTAAGTATTCAAAAATACAGAAGTTCAAACAGCAGTTAATGCAAAATTAGCTCAAGCTATTAAAGCTGCTGTTAAAAATTATTTGATGAAAGGTAATTGCTTTAGTTAATAAGGTGTTCCAAAAGTTTAGACACTTTTTTGTTTTTTAAAAAACAAAAAGAATTTAGAAATACTAGATCAATTAATTAAATTTCATTCACAATTAGTGACATTAGTCAAAAAATTAGTTAAGCAATTTAAATATTATCATCTAATTTTAATTAAAGAAGAAAAATAGATACAACCCCAATTGGGATAAAATATTTAATACTCATCAATTATGGTTAAAAAAGTTAATCATATTTTTTTAAATCAACTAACAAAAAAATTAAGTCCAAAAGGTATTTCAGATTATCCACTTAAATTTTTGTATTCCTTTAGTAAATATTAACTAAGATGATACAAAGTTTTATACCAACTCCAAAATCACTGAACAACTTCATTTAAAAATAACACAAATCAAAAACATTAAAAACGTCACTATTAAAAAAATATATAGAAGAGAAATAAAATTATGTCAAGCTATGTCAAGCAAAGTCTAATTAATTGGTCATCTAAACCAAGATTTAGAAAAACAATACATTAACAGCAATAATGAACAAATACCCAAAATTGATTTACAATTAGCTGTTAATATCAAAGATATAACCCAATTTATCCCATGCGTAGTTTTTAGAAACCAAACTGAAAACATGGATAAATATTTACATAAAGGTTCTAAAATTTGCCCTAAAGGAACAATTTCTATCCAAAAAAATACTAAAGTGATTATTAATAATATAATCTTTTTAGACAATAAATCTAAAGAAATTTTATCTTTTAACTGGAAAAATAAATATTAAAAAACCGAAAAAAATGACATATAAGATTAAATTATAATTATTTTTACGTAAATTATGCTTTTTTATAAAAAAATATAGAAAAATATAACCCTTTTCTCTTCATCTCGATATTTAATTAAAAAGTGTCATATTATTATGTAATAATAATAAAAATACTATTATTAAATTATGGATATAATTAACATCTCAGTAAAAAAATTAAAATATTCACCTAATAATTATAACACCCACAGATAATCTTCAAACTGAGATAAAGCCCCAAAATGGCACCTAGAAAAAGAATCAAAAAAATCTTATCAAAAATTTTACAAAAAACACAATAGAAGTAAAAAATAAAGG
>NZ_MAPF01000029.1:0-824 GCF_002554195.1 New Jersey aster yellows phytoplasma
TTAGAAGCAAGAAAGTCTCAATTAGAAGAGATTAAAATCGAACTTGAGTCACAAGGAATAGTTTTATTACAAGAATTAAGAAATATTACAAACAATAATGGAATAGAAAATATTCAAGATATTCATATGAGGTTAAATAATAATCAAACACAACTTCTTGCAACAATAATGGAAATAAATAATATAACAGAACAATTGAAAAACACACAAATTAATTAAATTAATCCTAATATCCAATTCTAAAAACAACAAAACACATTTACAATATGACATGAAATATTGCATAATTCCCAATTTGAATGTAAAGTTTTCAACCTCCACTTTAACTGTATCCATAAAAATTTTGTCCATCTTTAAAAAACATAATTATGACAAATCTATATGTTAATAAAAAATAAAGGAGAATTTAATAAATGTTTAAATTCAAAAATCAATTTAAAAGAATAACTATTTGTTTATTTATTTTCTTAGGGTTATTTTTAATTAATTGTTATCCAGTTATGGCGATAAATAATTTAAATGATGAAAATTCAATAAATAATGAAATTAATAAACTTTATTTAGAACAAAAAGAATTATCTAAAAAACTTAAAAAATTCATATTTATCATTTAAGTGGTGATATAAAATTAAAAAAATTAGATAATTTAGATCAAATAATCAAAAAACTTTATCAAAGACTTTCTGACATAAATCTTTTAAAGTATATAAATGAACAAATTTGGAATTATTCATATGAACGAAATCAAGTAGCGAACAAAATTTTAAGTCATTTTTTTCAAGACCCCACTACAATACAAGAACTTAATTTAAATCATCAAAAAT
>NZ_MAPF01000030.1:0-523 GCF_002554195.1 New Jersey aster yellows phytoplasma
GCTATGGAAACAAGACAAAATGAAAATAGCAAAAATATTATTCATTTAAACTTAAATGATGAACTACAAGAATCCGAAATATTTCAATTTAATAATGCTTTTAATGATATTGATGGTTTAAATAAAACATTAAAAAAATTTAAAATAAAATTAAATAATGAATTAAATATAAATTCTTTAAGTGAAATAAAAGAAAAATTTAATGGTTTTCGAATGAACTTTTTCATTAAATTAAATTTTTTATGGTATATATATTCCAAACACGAAAATCATGCTCATATATTGTATACTAATTATGCTTCGGATGTTGATAATATGGGTAATTTGTTTCTTGTGCCTTCTTTTCAACGTAATCATTACATAAGTTTGGGTGATAAAATAAAATTAATAGACGATACATTCATGATGCAAAATAACGATAGAATAGAAATTTATCGTAATAGTTTTGATGCTAAAAATCAAAGAGAAAACAGTTTAGAATGTTTTAATTCCATTTATTCAGACAATTTATTTCAAATTTTTT
>NZ_MAPF01000031.1:0-2326 GCF_002554195.1 New Jersey aster yellows phytoplasma
ATTGATAAACTTTTCATTAATCTAAGTTAATTATAAAAAAATATTTTTCTGTGTTTAAAATTTTCTAATTGATAATAAATAAAATTCAGCCCCTTTTTATAGGTTTGCTATATTTTATCTACTTTTTAGCATCTAATTTATGTAACTTTAAATTATCTATTTTTTATATTTTTGTTTTGCTTATCAATTCTTTTATTGGCGTTGATATAAATTTAATTAGAAAGATTTTTAAATTCTTTTTAAAGGCATTATTATCCCTTTTAATCTTAGTAATTTAACTAATTATATTAATAAAAAGACTAAAAATTATCATAATCCACCAGTTAAATAAATAAACAAAAAACCACACAAAAAATTAATTTTTACTATTAAGAAAGTATCTAAAAATAAGGAGATATTAAAATTGAGAATTATACCTTATGAACTTTATCCTTATGCCTCTGATCTTACTTTATGTGCTTTAAGAAAAGAGTTTGGTATGTATGATCATTGTTTAAATACTTGCAAAAAAAATAAAGCTATGCAACCGTTTTTAGATATGAAAAGAAATTATTTTTATTTATCATTTGATTTGTGGGTATTAGAGATGCAACAAAGAAAGCATTATATTAATAGTTTTCATTTGTTTTATGCCAACAAACATAAATATTACCTTATTAAAACTGATTTTATCTTGATATTGGAGTGTTGTATTCAATGGGAAATAAAAGGATTTACACCTTACAACACTTCTTTATCTTGGTTTTTGGTGGCATTAAAATGTTTAGAAAAACGACAAGAAGCAAAATACCAAAACAACCCCCACCCCAACTTTTTACCAATTCCATCAACTAATTATTATCTAGATTTTTGCATTTATCAAAATTTATTATTTTGGTACAAACAAACTTTTATGCAAGCCAACGAAAAAGGAAACCTAAAACCCAAACAACTCAATATGGAAGAAGTGAAAAACTATTTCCAAACACAACTAAAATACATATAGGCTTTCAAATTAGTAACAATCCATCAATGTATTGTTTTTTTTAAGATTATTTATAAATGATGTTTGCCCCTTTTTGTCTAAAAAATGCAAAAGTAAGAAAAAACAACAAAATGAACTGAACACTTTTTATTAAAAATTATAACACCTTCTTTTTTTGATCTTTTTAAATAACAATTTTTTTTCATCGATATCGCAAAACATTTACAAAAAATATAATTTTGCAAAAAATTTAACAAAAGTTTTTTTTACTTGCCAAATCCTAAAATGTTTGTTATAATATTATAGTAATTATGTTATATATTTTTTGAAGCACAATTTCGACAGATCAAATTTGCCTGAATAAATTTTATAATCACCCCAACTTTTACCATTTATTTTAGCAATTATTTTGCCGCATTTCAATTTTTTTAATTTTTAAAAAAAGCAACAAAACATTTGCTATTTGTTTTTTTATATGATATAATAAAAAAGGTATTGCAATTTTATTTGCTTTGAAAACATTTTTTGAAAGCAAAAACAACAATTTTCAATTATTTTTTGAATTATTTGTAACTTGCTAAATTGCATATTTTAATTATTTATTCTTAATTTATTTTTTCACAAATTTTTACTAAAACTACCTTAATCTTTGAAAACTGAAGATGATAATTAACGAATATTTTCAATTATTTTTTTAACACCTTAAAATTGACACCAAAAAGCAATTTTTGATGCATCAATTTTGTAACATACGAAGAGTTTGATCCTGGCTCAGGATTAACGCTGGCGGCGTGCCTAATACATGCAAGTCGAACGGAAGTTTAAGCAATTAAACTTTAGTGGCGAACGGGTGAGTAACGCGTAAGCAATCTGCCCCTAAGACGAGGATAACAGTTGGAAACGACTGCTAAGACTGGATAGTAGACAAGAAGGCATCTTCTTGTTTTTAAAAGACCTATTAATAGGTATGCTTAGGGAGGAGCTTGCGTCACATTAGTTAGTTGGTGGGGTAAAGGCCTACCAAGACTATGATGTGTAGCCGGGCTGAGAGGTTGAACGGCCACATTGGGACTGAGACACGGCCCAAACTCCTACGGGAGGCAGCAGTAGGGAATTTTCGGCAATGGAGGAAACTCTGACCGAGCAACGCCGCGTGAACGATGAAGTATTTCGGTACGTAAAGTTCTTTTATTAGGGAAGAATAAATGATGGAAAAATCATTCTGACGGCACCTAATGAATAAGCCCCGGCTAACTATGTGCCAGCAGCCGCGGTAATACATAGGGGGCAAGCGTTATCCGGAATTATTGGGCGTAAAGGGTGCGTAGGCTGTTAAATAAGTTTATGGTCTAAGTGCAATGC
>NZ_MAPF01000032.1:0-1374 GCF_002554195.1 New Jersey aster yellows phytoplasma
GATGTTGGGTTAAGTCCCGCAACGAGCGCAACCCTTATTGTTAGTTGCCAGCACGTAATGGTGGGGACTTTAGCAAGACTGCCAGTGATAAATTGGAGGAAGGTGGGGACGACGTCAAATCATCATGCCCCTTATGACCTGGGCTACAAACGTGATACAATGGCTGTTACAAAGGGTAGCTGAAACGCAAGTTTTTGGCGAATCTCAAAAAAACAGTCTCAGTTCGGATTGAAGTCTGCAACTCGACTTCATGAAGTTGGAATCGCTAGTAATCGCGAATCAGCATGTCGCGGTGAATACGTTCTCGGGGTTTGTACACACCGCCCGTCAAACCACGAAAGTTGGCAATACCCAAAACCGGTGGCCTAACTTCGCAAGAAGAGGGAACCGTCTAAGGTAGGGTCGATGATTGGGGTTAAGTCGTAACAAGGTATCCCTACCGGAAGGTGGGGATGGATCACCTCCTTTCTAAGGAAACAATTATCATCTTCAGTTTTGAGAGACTTAAGAAAGTTTTTCATTTTAAATTGTTTGCAAATTGTATTTGCAACATTTAAATCTTTTTAAGATTAAGGGCCTATAGCTCAGTTGGTTAGAGCACACGCCTGATAAGCGTGAGGTCGGTGGTTCAAGTCCATTTAGGCCCACCATAACCAAAAATAGGCAAAATCTTAAAAAAGCTCTTTGAAAAGTAGATAAACGAAGGTTAAAAAATCAAAGGAACTAAGGGCGCACAGTGGATGCCTTGGCACTAAGAGCCGATGAAGGACGCAATTAACGGCGAAACGCCACGGGAAGCTGTAAATAAGTGAAGATCCGTGGGTCTCCGAATGGGAAAACCCATTACATTGAAGATGTAATATTCTTCTAATACGATTTATCTTATTAGAAGAAAGGAAACGCGGCGAACTGAAATATCTAAGTAACCGCAGGAAAAGAAAGTAATAACGATTCTGGTAGTAGTGACGAGCGAACCCGGAACAGCCTGATATCATTTGTAGTTATAAAATTTTAACGAAGTAGAAGCTTTTGGAAAGAAGCACCAAAGAAGGTGACAGTCCCGTAAACGTAAGTTAAAATCTAGGGTATCAATAAGTACGGCGAGACACGAGAAATCTTGTCGGAAGATGGGAGGACCATCTCCTAAGGCTAAATACTTCTTAGTGACCGATAGTGAACTAGTACCGTGAGGGAAAGGTGAAAAGAACCCCGAAAGGGGAGTGAAATAGATCCTGAAACTGTGTGCCTACAATTAGTCAAAGCACGTTAATGTGTGATGGCTTGCCTTTTGCAGAATGAACCGGCGAGTTATGATATGGAGCAAGGTTAAGTTTTAAGGAACGGAGCCGTAGCGAAAGCGAGTCTTAATAGGGC
>NZ_MAPF01000033.1:0-1450 GCF_002554195.1 New Jersey aster yellows phytoplasma
GACTATCAGGTTGATAGGCTAGAGGTGTAAGAAGAGTGATCTTTTCAGCTGACTAGTACTAATAGACCCATTGACTTTGAGTTTTTTAAATACCAACGTTTATCTAGTTTTGAAAGATCCTTGGTGCATAAAACTAAGGGGCAACACCTGTTCCCATCCCGAACACAGCAGTTAAGTCCTTAGTACTGACAATAGTTCTTTATTGAGCGAAGATAGGGAGTGCCAAGGTTTGCTTTATAAAAAAGAATAAAAAAGAGGATTAGCTCAGTTGGGAGAGCGTCTGCCTTACAAGCAGAATGTCGGGGGTTCAAGTCCCTCATCCTCTACCAAACAATTACTATCTTTTTTATTCTTTTTTTATAGAAAAACAATAATTTTATTGCCAAAATAGCTCAATAGGTAGAGCAACTGATTTGTAATCAGTAGGTTACGGGTTCGATTCCTGTTTTTGGCACCACTTTATTGTCCCGTTAGCTCAGCTGGTAGAGCACTTGACTTTTAATCAAGGTGTCGAAGGTTCGACTCCTTCACGGGATACCACTTTTTATTAACCTTTACTTTTCTTTTTTATTTTTATACAAAAAAATGTTTATATATATTGCCTGGATGGTGGAATCGGTAGACACGTGGGACTTAAAATCCCATAGTTTATAGCTGTGTCGGTTCAAGTCCGACTCCAGGTACCATTTTGTTTGGGGCTTTAGCTCAGCTGGAAGAGCATCTGTCTTGCACACAGAAGGTCAGCGGTTCGATCCCGCTAAGCTCCACCATAAAAACATTAACATTAATATATTAATCTTAAAATGATGGCGGTGTAGCTCAGCTGGCTAGAGTGTACGGTTCATACCCGTGAGGTCGAGGGTTCGAATCCCTCTGCCGCTACCATGGACCTGTAGCTCAGCTGGTCAGAGCTACCGGCTCATAACCGGTTGGTCGTAGGTTCGAATCCTACCGGGTCCACCATTTTTTGGAGGAATACCCAAGTCCGGTTGAAGGGGTCAGTCTTGAAAACTGAGAGGTCCGAAAGGACGCGGGGGTTCGAATCCCTCTTCCTCCGCCATCAATTAAATATTATACCGCGGGGTAGAGCAGTTTGGTAGCTCGTCGGGCTCATAATCCGAAGGTCGTAGGTTCGAATCCTATCCCCGCAACCAAAATTGGTCCGGTGGTGTAGTGGTTAACATGCTTGCCTGTCACGCAGGAGATCGCGGGTTCAAGTCCCGTCCGGACCGCCATAGGCTCTGTAGCTCAGTCGGTAGAGCAGTGGCCTGAAGAGCCTCGTGTCGACAGTTCGATTCTGTCCGGAGCCACCATATTATTTTCTGATTTTATTTTTTTAACTATATCTTTCTTAAGCCAAATAAACAAATGAGTAGCCCCAAAAAGGCTACTTTTATCTTTTTATATCGACTTTTATTAAATTATTTATAACTATTAGAATATAAAAAAC
>NZ_MAPF01000034.1:0-5255 GCF_002554195.1 New Jersey aster yellows phytoplasma
GGGTGGTTTTTATTGATATAAATTTTAATTACATTATTAAATTTATATTTCGTCTACTGTAAATTGTTCCAAATTCCCCAAAAGTTCATTTTAGGTTCTTTTTTCAAGATTTCTATAGAAGAAGGAAAGTCTTTTAGATAATAAAGTAAATCATTATTATTTTCTTTAAATAATTTTATTTTCTATCAATTATTTTTTCTATTTTTTTTAATAATAAAGAAACTAATAACACCAAAACTAAATAAGCAAAGACAGGAATTAACAAAGCAATTATTCCTCCTGTTATACTATTGCTTCTTTTGTGTACTGTTTGTGCCACTTCAAAAAGTTCGTTCATCCCAATAACTCCAAAAACACAACTATCTTTGATATTAACGATAAATTCATTAGAAATTCTTAATAAAGATTTACGGACAACTTGGGGACACACAACTTTTTTAAAGGTTTGTGTTTGTGTCATTCCCAAAGCTAATGCTGCCTCAATTTGTCCATAATCAAAAAACTCCATATTTTTAATCATAATTTCGGCAAGATAAGCGGCTGAGTTGAAAGTAATCACAAATAAACCAGACTGAAGTGGAGTTAACCATCCAAAATAACCAGTTCCTTTGAGTCCGAAATGAAATAAAACTGCTTGTAGCATCATAGGAACACTTTTAATTATAAAAATATAGCCATTGATGATGTAATCAAACATTTTGATATAATATCTTTTAGCAATATTTGTCCTTACCCGCTTATTATTTTGAATAATTTCTTTAAGATGCAACAAACATAAAGACACCATAAAAGCTCCTATAGTGCCAAAAAAAGCAATCTTCATGGTGTTTTTAAAACCTTCAAAATACAATGTATGCCAATCTTTTAATATTTGGCATAATAAACTTAACCAAGAGTTGTTATTAGACATTATCAGTTTTGATTTATTGCAACTTCAATAGCTTTTTGCTTTAATTCTTGGGTTGTGTTGTTATCTGTTGTAAATTGTAATTGTTCTAATGCTTCGTCCACTTTATTTTTAAGTTTGTCATTTCCTTTTTTAATTCCTATACGTGATTGAAAGCTTTCTTGAGTTTGATCTCTTAAATCTGTATTGATTTTTTCCATTAATTCCTTGTTAATTGTTTTTTTTCCATTGCTAAAGTTGGATTTTTTTCTAAAAAAATATCTGCGATATCTGATTCTACAATAAATCCGTCAATTTCATTAGCTTGTAATGCCAACTTTATTGTTCCTAAATCTGAATATTCTTGAGTTTGAGTTGTTATTCCTTCTGCTATTTTTTGATATGTAGAACCACTTTGGTAACCGATTTTTTCACTTTGTAAGCTTGAAAGATTATCAACTTTTGAACCTTGTTTTAAAACAATTTTAACTGTTCCAAAAACATAAGGTTTTGAAAAATCAATTTCTTTATCTCTGTCAGGATTTTTGTTTAAGCCTGCAACAACTAAATCTATGTCATTGGAATTTAAAGCAGAAATCAAACTATTAAAATTTATTTTTTTGATTACTAGTTTTTTACCTAACTTTTCTGCTAATTTTTTAGCGATAAAAACATTATAACCACAAGCATATCCACTTTGTCCATAAATGGGATGATTTTGGTCTTTGTTTTTTTCATTTTTTGTTGGAATAACATATTCTAAAGGCGAGTATTCAAGTTCCATGCCTATTACTAAAACATTATTTTTAGTATTTTTCGGCCATAAAATTCCTCCTATTATCCCTAAAATTAAAAAAACACCAACAACTAAACTAATAATTATTTTTTTATTTAGTTTCATTTATTGCCTCTTTTTTTAGATTATATTATTAAAATTATTTATTAAAAAGTTTCTCAAATTTTTAATTTAATGGTAATTATTTTTTTACCAGCTGAAATTACCCCCTTTATTTCATTATTTTTTTGTTTTCGGTTGTTTTTTTTGTAATTATGATAAACAGATATTATAATTTATTATATCTTGGTCTCATTTATATTTATTAAAAGAAGCATCTTTGAGGAATTTTTTTAATTTATCGCTTTGAGGGTTGTTAAGGATTTGTTGTGGGTTTCCTGCTTCCAAAATTATACCATCTGTCATAAAAACAATTCTATCAGAAATTTTTTGAGCAAATGCAATTTCATGAGTTACTAAAATAATAGTTATTTTTTCGTGAGTTAAGTTAGTCATAATATCAAGGACTTCTTTAGTTAATTGTGGGTCCAAAGAAGCGGTAGGTTCATCAAATAAAATTATTTCTGGATTCATACATAAGGCTCTTGCAATTGCAACTCTTTGTTTTTGCCCCCCTGAAAGTGTTTGAATGCTTTGAGATGCTACATCTAAAAGTCCTACTTTTTGTAGTTTTTCGCGTGCTATTGTTTGTGCTTCTTCTTTGCTTTTTTTAAATACTTCTGTGAGTGCCAAAGTACAATTATTCAAGACATTTTTGTGGGCAAATAAATTGAAATTTTGGAAAACCATGCCAATTTTTTTTCTTAAATTATGCACATTATATTTTGGATTTAAAATATTTGTTCCTTCAAATAAAATATTGCCAAAATCAGGTTCTTCCAATAAATTAAGGCATCTTAAAAGAGTAGATTTACCAGCTCCTGAAGGCCCTATTAAAGTAATAATTTCGTTTTGTTTTATTTTTAAATTAACTTCTTTTAAAACAGTTTTAGTGCCATATTGTTTTTGGAGATTTGTAATTTCGATGATATTATGCATTTTTATTACCTAATTTGGTTTCTAGTTTTTTTAAAAGATAATAAGAGATGAAAATTAAAATTATATATATTAAAGATGCGTTGATATAAGGAGTTACATAGTCATAACTTTTTTTGGCTAATTTTTGACTCAAAGTAAAAATATCTACAACTGTAATTACATAAAAAACACAAATATCTTTTATATTTAGAATAAATTCATTGATAATACGTAGTAAAGATTGATTAACTAATTGAGGACATATAACGCATTTAAAAGTTTGTTTACGATTCATTCCCAAAGCTAGGGATGCCTCAATTTGACCAGGGTCAAAAAAGGACATATTTTTAATCATAAATTCTGCTAACATAGCACAAGAATTAAAAATAAGGATAAATAGTGCGGCTTGAAAAGGAGTTAACCAAGAACAAAACCCTGCTATTTTTGTTCCCCAATACAAAAGCATTGCTTGTAACATCATAGGGACACTTTTAACAAAAAATATATAAAAATATAATAAAATATCTATCGTTTTGTAAAGATATCTCTCATAAAAACTTATCCGTTCCTTTTTTCTTATTCCTTTGAGATAAAGTAGCCATAAAGATAACAAAAAAGCCCCTAATGTTCCTAAAAAAGCAAGGCTTATAGTAGTGACAAATGCATTCCAATATGAGGGTATATTATTTATAAATAAAGTATAGCATTTTTTCATAGGATCGTTCCACAGTTTCTTCCTTTTTCGTATATTTAATTGTATTTTTTTGATATAGTTTTATACAATTTTACTTAAATTATTTGTTATTTTCTTTGGTTTTGATTTAAGATAATAAATTTCATAATAATTTTTAAAATTCACTTTATGAAATCGTTAATTTAATAGTTATTTAAAAATTTATTAATGTTTTTAAAAAGAAAAAATTATTTCATTTAAGTAATGCCTTTATTATAACACATTATTTGTTTGATAATGGTGTTTTTTATATAATTATTTTTTTCAATAATTTTTTTGAAGTGAAATTTATAAAATAACAACCATTAAGGGGATGCCGTAAATGGTTTTTTTCAATAATTTAATTTATAATTTTAATATTTTTATTTTGCTGGGTATCAAAGTTCCTTAACTGTTTGGATCTATATTTTCGGATAATGATGAATAAGTTTTTTCAAAAAACAAAGTTTAATTGAACTTTTAAAGCATCTTTAAAACTATCAATATCAAATGTTTCTCTTGTGAAAATAGTAACTTGTACGCGTCTTCCCAAACATCAACATTTAAAATATCATTAAAAAGGCAGTCCATAAATGAATTGATATATTTGCTACTGTCTCAAAAAGAATAGGCGATAACTCCGCAAAAAATATGTTATTATTAATAAAATAAAAAGGAGAATAATTAATATGGCAAAAAAATAATCGTTCTTATTTTAGAAGTTTTAGAAACAGAAAAAATGACTTTGGCGGATATTTAATGTCGGGTTTCACCTAAATTAGGTCTTTTTATTCTGCTGCTGTTTTATTTTGCTTCAAAAGGTTATTTATCAATAGCTAAATAATAAAAAGGAGTATAAAAAATGACTTTAAGTTTGGAACGAATTAAATGTTATAAAAAACATTTAAAAGAAAAAAAGAAGAAAGGTATTTGTCATTAAGTGATGATGATTTGAAATTGGATTATTCTTTAAAAAAACAATCAAAAGAAATTAAATTGCAAGAAATTAAACCAAAATCAAAAATTTTAAGGCATTATCGAGATTCTTCACAAAATGCTAAGGATAAACTTTTATATAATTTCAAAGATTCTAAAAAAATATCTTTTATTACTTTGACAGCTCCTTATGATGATTTACAAGGTAAAACTATAAAATATACTCATGAACCTGATATTATGGGACAGGTAAGGAAACGTTTTATTCGTTTAGTGAGAAAAAATTATTTATCAAATTTATTTCAACAATGCTCTCAAAAAGATTTGGTTTATTCCAAAATGCAAGATTTTCGTTATTTTTGGTCTTTGGAAACTACTAAATTAGGAGTTATTCATTATCATATTATTTTTAATATTGATGTTTTAAATTCTTTTGGTGTATATTCTCGTTATTTGTGTACTGATAAAGATTATGCTTTGGGTTTGAAAAACCGACCTATTAAAGGAAATAAGAGTATTTTTTATGATGATTATTTAATGCATAAAATAGATGAAAAAGGTAATATTAAAATACCTCAAAATTATTATGAGAAAAAGAATGTTAAAGTGTCAAAAATTACTTTGCTTTGGGCTAATGCTTATGCATCTGTTATGAATAAAAATAATATAAAACATTATAAACATTTAAATCCAATTAGTCAAAACGTTCAAATTTTTAGACCATCAAAAACAAATCTTTTATTTGAAAAAATTGAAATTAGTAAATGTAAAGTTTTTTATAAGGGCACTTTTGATAAAAAAAATTATGTTAATAAAGTTGTTTCATATGTTAGTAAATATGTCTCTAAAAATGATAAACAAATTGAATCAAATTCTAATAAACGGAATTGATTTTATAGTCGTACATT
>NZ_MAPF01000035.1:0-2465 GCF_002554195.1 New Jersey aster yellows phytoplasma
ATTTGAATGGAATATTAAAAAATAATTAATGGAAAAAATATTAAAATTCCACATAATTTAACTTTATTGTTTAAATCTTATATGACTCCAAACCAAGTTCAAAATTCTAATTATTTTAGTTTAAATTTATCTAGTATTCAACCAAAAAATTATTTTCTTAATAAGAATTTTAAAAAATATTTTAAATTACAAAAACTTAAATTAAAACTTAAAAAAGATTATGAAAAAAAGATATTAAAATATTAAATAAAGTTGAATGTCAATATTGGTATAGATATCTTGAAAATAATTATATTCAAAGTTTTCAACTTTCTCCTTAATTTGATTAAATTAGTTTAAATTAAATATTTTTAATTAATTTTGCTGTCTAATTATTGGACGGCTTTTGTTGTTGGAAAAAAATAAATAAAATTATTTATAAATTACAAAACCTAAAAAAACTTAAAATTATTGAAATTATTAATGCTATAATATAAGTAATAAGAAAAAGATTTTTTTAAAAGAAACAATATTTTGAAAAAACTCAGCAATCGCCTACAAAAATCCCTTGAAAAAAGAAATACAAGATGAATTAGTTAAAAACAATAATGCTAATGAAGTTTTGGTTAAACAATTAAACACAAAACAATCACAAATAAAAGAGTTAAAAGGTAAGATTAAAATCTTAGAAACCAATGAAACTCAATTACAAAAAACCACCAAACATAAAGATGAAGAAATAACTTAATTACAACAAACTATCCAACAACAATCGCGAGAAATCCAAAGATTAACAATTCAATTAGAACAACAAATAAATCTTTTTTGCTGAACAAGGTAAAAAGATTTTACAACTAGAAGGAACCATTAAAGGTTTAGAAGCAGCCAATAGTGGATTAGGAGAAACCAACAAAGAATTACAACATGAAATTGATAAATTAAAAAATTAATTAGCATTAGCAAAAAAGCCCACACAACAATGAAAGAAAAGCTGCTTAAATCAGATATCCTCAAAGGAGGCGTCACAATAGGCTCCTTAGGTGGATCCGCAGCTTAATTGTAGGTGGTGTGCTGCTACTGGTGTGGTTGTAAATGAAGTAATAGACGCATGGAAAGCTCTAAAACAAGGGTTTTATAGAAGAAAGAGAATATAAATGAAAAAAATAAATTTAGATTATATACAAAAGATATTTTTTTAACTTATTCAAAATGTCCTTTGGGTAAAGAAAAGATTCATAATCATATTAAAGAATTAATGGCTTCAAAAAAACAAGAAATATCATATATCATTTCTAATACTGAAAACCATCAAGACCATAAAGAAATACATACTCATGTTCTTTTTCAATTAACTAAACGTTTTAATATTCAAAGTGATAGATTCTTTGACATTGAAGGTTTCCATCCTAGAATTGAAACTGCTCGTAATATAGAAAAATCAATTTCTTATATAAAAAAAGATGGCGACTTCATTGAAGAAGGCACCCTAGACATAAAAATATACGTTCGTCAAAATCAGAAAGAAGAATGTAAACAATTAATCTATGATAAAATAGGTATATTAAAAGACCAATATTATTATAATGATAATTTAACTTTAAGTCAAGTTAAAAAATATCTTGATTATTTTATTAAAAATCTAGACCTTGATTTTTATTACGAACAAATAGATTTAATTGAAAAAATTCTAAAAAAAAGTTTATCAAACAATATGAGGAGTTTTTGGAAGAACAAGAAATCGAAACCAAATCAATTTTTAGTTTCGATTCTTTTAAGAATAATGATAGTACGCAAGAAATTATAATGGCTATAAAGGAAGAGATGAATGTAACGCATCGTCCTAAATCCATTGTGATTGAGGTCCCTAGTAAACTAGTTAAAACCGATTTTATTATAAGCTATTTGAATCACCAACAAATACAATTCAATTATATCAGGGGTTCATTAGAATTTAACAAAAATATCTATAATGATAAGTTTAAAATAGATGTTTATGATGATATAAGCATAAGAGATATTAAACAAGCAGGTTTGTTAAAAAAATATTATAGGTGGTCAAAGAGGATTTATAGTAGATATTAAATATTATCCTAAAAGAAGATTATCTGTTAATAAATCATCAACCTTTTTATGTAATGAAGATATTAGTTTTCAAAATAGTGTAAACTAGAAGAATCTTGTGGTGACAACGAACATAAATATATCAATAAAAATTGTATCTTTATAAATGTAGAAGATAAATTATATAAAAATTTTAAAAACAAAATATTTAAAAAAAATAAAATGTTGTTAAACCAGCAATAAACAACAATGATAAAAAAAGTAGGTAAACAAAATTGAAAAAAAACAATCAAAAACAATCAAATAAAATTTATATCTTTTGGGGATCGATTGTTTCATTAGCTTTTGTGTTTGTATTAGTTATTTTATTAATAGCTATTAATAAACCTCAAGCTAAAACGGACACCCAAAAAGAACAAGAAAAA
>NZ_MAPF01000036.1:0-861 GCF_002554195.1 New Jersey aster yellows phytoplasma
AAAACAATTAATTATATTGAGAATACGACCCCCAAACAGGTAATGAAATTAAATCAACCATTTTAATTTAGACGGAAAAACAATTACTTTTATTAGAGAATATGACATTCAAAAAAAGATAAAATATTAAAGAAACTTATTACAACCAAGATGGAACTATTAAAGAAACTAAAACATTTTAATCATGAATAAAAAAAGAAAAATTATATTAAAGATTTGGATTATATTTATATCAATTCTTATTTTAATCATGTTATTTCCTTTAATTAATAAAACAAAGGCCCCTATTTAATTAGGGGCTTATACAAGAAAGAGTTTATAAATGAAAAAAACTAAGTTTCAAAAAAATGCAAAAGACATCTTTTTAACTTATTCAAAATGTCCTTTAGGTAAAGATAAAATTCATAATTATATAAAAGAAATAATGATATCTAAAAAACAAGAAATTTCATATATCATTTCTAACACCGAAAATAATTAAAGAAAGAACAAAGCCCCCCCTTTTTTGAGAGCCCCCTACAAAAATAAAGGGCGAACTGAGATGTTCCAAAAGTTTAGAGACTTTTTACTTTTTTAAAAACTCTTTAAGACTATAAAAAATAATTTCCTATCCTTTCTAAAAACGTTTTTAGAAAGGATTAAAATGTTAAGACAAGAATTAATTAAAGAATTTTTAAAAAATAACAAGAATTTAAACATTCGTAATCAATCAATTAATTAATTTACATTTACCTTTAGTAAATAAAATAGTAAACAGATTGAAATATTATCCGCTTTTATTAGAAAGAAAGGATTTATACCAAGAAGGAATTTTTAGGATCAATTAAAGCTCTCAATAATTACAAAGATTTAGGTTATGAT
>NZ_MAPF01000037.1:0-748 GCF_002554195.1 New Jersey aster yellows phytoplasma
AAGAAAGGAGAAATCAAATGTTAAATAAAGTCCAATTAATCGGTAATATCTCCCATAACCTAGAAAAACAATTTATCAATAGCAACAACGAACAAATCCCAAAAATAGATTTCAATTTAGCAATTAACAACAAGGATAAAGTGCAATACATCCCTTGTGTAGTGTTTCGTAATCAAGCTGAAAACATGAGTACATATTTAAATAAAGGTTCAAAAATATATGCAGAAGGCGCATTATCAATCCAAAAAATATACCACCAATGAAGGCCAAACACGAATCACCACTAAAGTAATTATCCAAAACGTCATCTTTTTAGATAACAAATCCAAATAATATTCACAACATTAAGTCCCTAAAGGGACTTTTTTTTATAAACAAAAAGGAGAAAAAAAATATGAATAAAAAAAGAATTAATTAAATCAATAGCTGAGGTAAATAAAACCTCAATAACCCAAACCGAAGAGTTTTACAACTCTTTTGAGAATGCTCTAATTAAAGCAATTACATCAAACGAAGAAGTGGTTTTATCCTCTAAAATTGGCAAATTCATCTTAAAAACTAGAAAAGCCCACACAACACCAGAAACTAAATTCATCATCAATAAACAAACAGGCAAAAGAACAGGCAAAAGAACTGGTAAAAATTTAAAAATACCTGCAAAAACGGTTGTTAGTTTTAAAATGTCAAAACCAATAAAAGACCAAGTCAAAAAACTTCAATTAAAATAAAAAAAGGAGACTTAATATGA
>NZ_MAPF01000038.1:0-1115 GCF_002554195.1 New Jersey aster yellows phytoplasma
AAAACTCAAGAATTTAAAAACTTAATCCAACAACAAACTTCAACCCCTAATATTTCTTACGAACCTTTTAAATATCAATACCACCACAATAAAATCAACAACCCAATTGATGAAAAAGAAATTAACGCTACAAAAACACAATTATTTAAAGAAATATCGCCTTTATTCAACCAAATTAGAGATTATTATCATTATTTATTAACCACTAACCGAAATAATGAATCTTACCTAGGATTAGAATATTTAACCCAAAAAAGAAAATTAACTCTAGAAACTATCCAAGAATTTAAACTAGGTTATGCCCCATTATCTGATAAACCTTTATCTTTTCGTTTAGTAAATTATTGTAAAAAGCAAAATATCGATACAACAAAATTAATCGAATATGGTTTTATCAAAGATAAAACCAATCAACAAAATAAAACATATTATCACGATACTTTTCATGGTTCCATCATTATCCCCATTGAAAACGGATATAATAAAACATTTCATTTTTATCAAAATAACTTTCGCGAAGTTTCTTATTTCCAACCTAAATATAAATCCCTCAATAATTTTAGTCAAACACCTACTTTTCATTTCAGTTATCGTTTTTTTGAAGCGTTACCTTATATTAAACAAATGAAAACCATTATTATTCATGAAGGTTTTTTCGATGTCATTAGTTGTTGGCAAAACAATATTAAAAACGTTGTCGGTCTCATTTGTGTCACTCAACTACTTTCTAAATCACAAATAGAAATTCTAAAAAAAGAAAATATCAAAGTAATTATTGCCTTAGATAATGATGAAACAGGTCAAAAACGAAGTGAAGCCTTAGGAGAACAACTTAAAGAAGAAAATATTATTTACGAAATTAGACGCATTTTACCACCTTATGATAAAACTTGTAAAGATGTTGATGATTTATTGCGACAATTCGGAAAAGAAGCATATCAAAAATGTTTTTTAGACCCATACATTACTTATGAAGAGGCCAAAAATAAAATCATAGTCGATTTAGCTATTTATTTTTTTGGAAAAGACAAAGTAGAAATAATTGATTAAATTATTTACCTTATGTCATATTTCAATCTTTAGTACTATCAATCTTTAGTACTATAACTAAAATA
>NZ_MAPF01000039.1:0-1149 GCF_002554195.1 New Jersey aster yellows phytoplasma
GGGGCGGTTGGGAAACAAAATCAACCCCCAACGACTTAGTTCAAATCCAAAACTTTTTACAAACATTAAAAGGAGAATTATTAAATATTACAATTGTTTCTCATTCTAAAAAGAAAAATTTATCAACAAGCCAATTATCGCCCAAAAAACCAAACTCTATTTGTAGACCCTCAAATCTTAGATGAAATGAAAAAGTATAGAATAGAAATAATCAAAAATCACTCTTCCGAAAACGATAATAATAATCAAACCCTAACCAACCCCATATCACCCCCAAAACACCAAAATAATACCCTTAAAACACATTTCCCTATCTTCCAAATTAATTATCTTAACGAACAAAAAGATTATATTAAAGAATTAATAAGTAAGATAACCATAGACAAACTAGAAACTTTAAAATTATATAAATTAGATGCTAAAAAAGTAGATAAATATAACAATCCTATAAAAACAAATTATAAAAAAGGATTAAATGTTATTTATTATCAATCGGAAGATTTAAAACACATCAAATTATTTTTAACCAAAAATAAACAGGGCTATCGGGTTAAAAAAATACATCCCATGTATAAATATATATCTAAAATCAAATAAACACTTAACTAACAGTTTTATAACACTTCACTAACAGTTTTATAACACTTCACTAACAGTTTTATAACACTTCACTAACAGTTTTATAACACTTCACTAACAGTTTTATAACACTTTCAATATTTAAAATTCTTTGACAAAACCAAACATTTTTAAGGAGTGATATTTTATATATTATATCGATAATGATAATGATACTCGATATTTGATATTATCGTTGTATCTTTTATCTATCATTATTATTTTTCGATATATAAATAACTCCCTATTTTTCCTTTCCATTATTAAAAAGAGTTGTTTAAAATTATCCAAACACAATACCCTAACGCGCTGAAGCGCTAATAACAATCATAAGTACACATAAATAAAAGAAGAAGAAAAATAAAAATCCCCCAGTTGCGCGCTACCCCCTTTTTTAAATAAATATAATCATTCAGAGTTATAATGGTTATGTATATGATATAAAAAAGGAAACAATATTTAAATCATGAAAAAAATAGCTAAAATAATAGAAAAAGAGAAACAAAAAAATAAATTATTACAAACTCTAAT
>NZ_MAPF01000040.1:0-1106 GCF_002554195.1 New Jersey aster yellows phytoplasma
ATGATTTCATTGCTTGCGCAACTCCAACAATAAAATCAGCAATCAACGAATTAATAAGAAAAAGCTATTCCCCTTCAATCACCCAAAAGAATCATAAATCTAATAACACTTCTTTTCAAAAAGAAAACCACACACGGCATTATCAAATTCCTAATCCTCATCAAATATATATTAAACAAGTTCATCATGAATTTTTATTAAATAAACTCAAAACCAAATTAAGCAAAAAGAAATTTAATATCATTAGATTAAGTTTTGGCATTCCTTAAGAAAAATGTTATTCATCTATTAAAATTGATTATAAAGTTTTAAAAAAATCTTTTGAATTGTTATTAAATTTGTATTATGAAAAATTAAATTATTATAATTTAATAACTTTGGATGTTTTATTAATTGAAACTAGTGATTTTATTGAATTTGTTGAAAGAAATAATGGTTTAATTTATAATCGTCCTGTTTTTATTGATGAATTTCAAGATTTAAATTATTTTATTATTTCTTTCAACAAAAGAACTTTATTTAATAAACCAAATTTTTTATATTNTTTGGTGATTATACTCAAAATATTTAATAGTTCTTTTGGTTATAGTGAACGTATTTTGAAACTTTTTGTAAAAGATTTTATATCTCAAAAACATTTTTTAAATTTTAATTATCGTTCTAAAGGCATTAATATTGTTAAAGCAGCTAATGAATTAATTGATAATAAGGAATATTTACAATTATCTTTTAGTGAAAAAAAATATAGAGATTTTATAAATTTTTCTTTTTTTGATAATTTTTATCAACAAGTTAATTATTTGTGCGAAAAAATTAAAAAAATCTTTAATTTATTCTACAACTGTTCTTTGCGGTAGTAATGGTAAATTACAAAAACTTAAACATGAGTTTGAAAAAAACCAAATTCCTTTTACTATATCTGATAATAATAGTAAAGAAAATGAAATTGTTTTGTCAACGATACATTGATATAAAGGATATGAAAATGAATGTGTTTATTTAATTGGTTGGCAAAATCGAAATGAATCACAAGATAAAGTTTTAGAAAAAAAATTAATTTATACTGCAATAACTCGCGCTAAACATGATATTGAAATTTTAACTTT
>NZ_MAPF01000041.1:0-1249 GCF_002554195.1 New Jersey aster yellows phytoplasma
GGAAATAAGAGTATTTTTTTATGATGATTATTTAATGCATAAAATAGATGAAAAAGGTAATATTAAAATACCTCAAAATTATTATGAGAAAAAGAATTTTAAAGTGTCAAAAATTACTTTGCTTTGGGCTAATGCTTATTCATCTGTTATGAATAAAAATAATATAAAACATTTATTTGAAAAAATTGAAATTAGTAAATGTAAAGTTTTTTATAAAGGCACTTTTGATAAAAAAGATTATGTTAATAAAGTTGTTTCATATGTTAGTAAATATTTTTCTAAAAATGATAAACAAATTGAATCAAATTCTAATAAAGGAATTGATTTTTATAGTCGTCATTTGTAAAGAAATAAGAAATAGAATTAAGTTCATTTCCGATGGTTAATTTTAATTTTTCTAATATATTTTAATGGAATATTAAACAAATAATTAATGATTTGTTTTTGGAAAAAAATAATAAAATTATTTATAAATTACAAAACTTAAAAACTTTAAATTATTGAAATTATTAATGCTATAATATAAGTAATAAGAAAAAGATTTTTTTAAAAGAAGCAATATTTTGAAAAAAATCAGCAATCGCTTACAAAAAACCCCTTGAAAGAAAAAAGATAAAGATTATTACTTTGTTGTCGTGCATGGGTGGAAAATTCAGCATTTAAAAACGAAGATTTTCGCCTCCACTTCCACCCTGTCCTTAAAACTTTATCCATCTTCAAAGACAAACATAACAATAATAAAACCAAAGAAGTAGAAATGAAAAGAACAATCCCTGATTGGGAATAAAAAAATTAAAGGAGTTTTAATAAATAATGTTTGAATTTAAAAAACAATGTAAAATAATTTATTTTTTTAATAATTTTCTTAGGAATATCATTTATTTTAGTAATAATAGAGTTATGGCAATGAATAATAATGAAGTTAGAAATATTAATGATTTATCGATTGAAGAAATAAAGAATAATATAAAAAATAAAATTGATGAAATTTTATCTCAAATTAAAAAATTATCTGATGAAATTTTACAATATGATCGACTTAATCTAAATACAATGAATTTAAAAAGAAATTAAAATATCTAGATATAAAAATCAAAAAGTTTTATATACAAATTGGATTATGTAATACATTAATTGAAATAAATCAACAAATTTGGGATTTTTCATATAAAAGACAACAATTAATTATAAAAATAAATTCACCCGATAAAGAACATTTTGATATAGAAAATTGTAAACAAATAACAAT
>NZ_MAPF01000042.1:0-21929 GCF_002554195.1 New Jersey aster yellows phytoplasma
ATTATCTCCAAACAACTTCAAAAAAAAGAAACCTAAAAACTATGTTCATAAAAAAAAGATTATGTTACTTTGTAAAGGTGGTAAGATTTCTTTGATGAACATAATTTAGTTTTGCTTTCGTTTTAGATATTTTGTCAATAAAAAAAGACCATGAGGAAGGTCTTAATTAAAATAGTAAAATTTATATTAAATTATTTTTATTTATTTAGATTGTTTTGTAATATTTGTTCTAATATTAAAAGAATTTGATTTTTATCTTCTTTATCGCCATTCAACACAATCCATTTGGTTAAATTTTTAATATCGTTATTAATTAAATTTGAATATTTTTGTTTTGAATTTTCAACAAAATCTATTATTTGTTTTTCTATAACATTAATTGTATTCATCTTGTATGAAATTGATTCATTTTCATAATTAATCGCCATAACGGAATTATTATTAATAATTAAAAATAATTCTAAACTAATAAATAAAACGATTTTAAAAAATAATAAATTTGTTTTTAATTTAAACATTATATGAAATTTCCTTTGATATTAATAATAACAAATAAAATATATTTTAAATTATTTAACGTCTTCTAGGATTGTTTTGTTGATTTTGATCGTTTTGTTGCGCCATGGCGTTATGGACAATGATTTGCTGAGAAAGCGATACGACTACTTAATTCAATATTTTGTCTCACAAAATTGTTAATAACTTCTTCAGAAGAGTTATTATTTCTAGCATTAAAAATTTGTTGAACTATTCTAGTTTGTTGAAAATTTAAGTTTTGTAAAATACGAGCTTGATTTTGAAAATTAACATGATTATTATCATGTCCTTTATTTTTAGAATTGTTCTTTTTAGAACTTTCTGTTTTATCAACCGAATATATATTAGAATTGTTTTTTTGTTAAATCAATATATTGAAGATCATCATCTGATGGATTATTTTTTAACCTCTATTATTGAATTGATATTTTGTCGAGAACTTGATGTTTGGTTATCATGGTTTGTTGATACTTGATGATTATTTTTTCTTTTATTATATTTTTTGATTGCTGCTGTGATACAATTTTGTTTATGCAAAATTTCGGTTTTTTTCATTATTGAATTTGAAGTTTGTTAGTTCGTTTAGTATTGCAAATTCTGCTTGTACATATAAAGCATACTCTTCATCATTGACAATTTCGTTATTATTACTATTTTTATTTCTCATCGCCATAATATAATTATTACTAGTAATTAAAAATAATCCTACGAAAATTAATAAACAAAAATAAAATATTTTAAATTGTTTTTTGCTTTAAACATTAATTAAATCTCCTTTCAGTAATTTAATTATTTTCGTTTCGGTTAAGATAATAAAACCAATAATAGCTACCACAAGAAAAATAATTATTAAGAAAAACCATTTGATTATTTTTTTAATTTTAATCATAAGTTATTAATTTTTTCGAAGAATTTTTAATATACAGGTATTTTAAAATATTTAATTTTTTAATTAACCTTAAAACCATTTACGGAACCAAGTTCTTACAGATTTAACTTTATCATTTATTTTATCCCCTATTTTTTGGTTTATAGGTTGGAAAGAGCCTTTCTAGGTTTTTTGGTTTTTTTATGGTTTTTTGATTTGTTAATATTCTGTTTTTTTGGGTTGTTAATAAAATTTCTTGTTTTTTCAACTCGTTTTTTTAGTTACTTCATGGGCTTTTTGTTCGTCTTTTATTTGTTCTTTGAATTTGTTGATTTCATAACGGAGTTCGGCGTTTTCTTCGAGATATTTGCCAGAGGCGTTTTCTTAAAGCCTTAATGGTTCCTTCGAGAGCTTGAATATGTAGGTTTTGTTGGACCCATTTATCAATTTGTTGTTCTAATTCATCACTTAAACGATTAATTTCTTCAGCTTGTTGGTTAATGATTTGGTTTAGTTGGATGATTTATTTATCTTTTTGGGTGATTTTTTCTTGAAGGTAATAGTCTTTGTCTTCTTGTAAGAAGTGTTTAGGACCTTTGTATTTAACGATTAAGTTATTTCCGCCTGGACCTTTGTGTTTTTGTTTTTTGAAGTAGATGCAAAGAAATAATTGGCTGTTGTTTTGTTGATTGAAAATAGCATTATCAAATCCGTCTAAAGTGGTGCGGTCATAAGTTTTACCATCTTCATTCCAACGGCCAAAAGGGTTGGAGGTTTTTTTTTTTTTGATGTAAATTAGTAGATTGGAAGGTTTAGTTTGAATTTCACGACGATTTTCGACCAGCTTTAATTCTTTTCTTAAACTTTCTTCTCAAGGGCCAAAACTAGTTTAGTATTTTGTAACAATATAATGGATTGTTTCTGAAATTTCTTCTTTTTCATTGTATTTATCTATGTAATCAATGTCAACGCCGTTTTTGAGATAATAAGTGTGAGAAATCTTTTTTCCAGTTTGAAGGCTATATTTGGATTCGTTGTCTATTTTGTTATTATCTTGGTAATAAATTATTTTTGTTATTTTTTGAGTATTATGATCAAGATATATGACACAAAATAAAGTTCCTTGTTGTGTAAAGTGTTTTATTTGTAGGCATTTTTTAGTTTGGGGGTTGTATTTTTCAATTAAATTAATAGTTTTTTGATCGGGGTAAAAAGTAGTTTTTTTGATTAAATTGTTTGTTATTGAACCGTATATATTTATTATTTGGGTATTTTCATTTGAGTTTATATCAATTAAATTATTTTTATTTTCATTTGGAGTTAATTTATTTTGATTAACTATTTCATTATTATTTGCTTTATTTTTTTGGATAATGGGATTTGGCATTTTAAATAATTCTTTTTTGTTAGTAAATATTTTATCTTTTTGTTTTTTATTATATAAAATAAAACCACTTAAAAATATTGTAATAACTATTAAAATAAGGCACAATATGTTAATCAATTGCCATTTATGTCTTTTTTTGTTTTTGTTTGCTTTCTTTTTGGTCTTTTGTT
Organism: New Jersey aster yellows phytoplasma; assembly: GCF_002554195.1. Classification (NCBI taxonomy): domain Bacteria; kingdom Bacillati; phylum Mycoplasmatota; class Mollicutes; order Acholeplasmatales; family Acholeplasmataceae; genus Candidatus Phytoplasma; species New Jersey aster yellows phytoplasma. Next base: position 2,963 of record NZ_MAPF01000042.1, read on the forward strand.
TCTTTTTTTAAAAATTTCATAAAATTACTTTTCTTTTTTTGTGTTATAATTTGTCAAAACTCATTTACGCTAAAATTGCTAAATTGTAATTACTAAATCTTAAAATCAAAAGCACAAATCATAGATCACAAATAAGTACCCTTATTATACAACATATATTGTTATTTGCATCAATATTTTAAAATTACTCAATATTTGATATTTTAAAAGTTTTTATTTGCAAATTGTTAAGTTATCGACGCTTAATATACAATAAAAATAAAAGAAAGGGTTTTTATGTAAAAGTAATAATTCAACTATATATTAATTTACAAACTGGTTTGCATAAATTTTGGTTTTATTTATTTGTTTTCAAAATTAATAACATTATTGCAAAATAAAACTGGGTTCGTTTAATTCGTTTTGACAAAGTTTAATTAAATTAATACCATTGTCGTTTAAAATAGTTTTTTAGGTTTTAAAGTTTGAAATAATATCACACTTCCTAAAGAAGGGTTCATAATCAGGTATATATTATTGCGCTGTTCCGTTTTTTTAGACAACTTTTGTCTTTAAAATTGTTCTTTAAGACTTAAAATTAAGTAGATAATTTCATATCTTTTCAAACTAAAGAAATATTTTTTTAAATTTCAAAAAGTTTCTAAAACTTTTAATAATTCTTTAGTTTCAAAAGATATTTTTTTGTCATATTTTACCCTTACACTATATATTTAAGTAAAAAAAGTTAAAAAAGTGGTAAGAAAATGAAATTATAATTATTTTTTTACGTAATTATGTTATTTTGATTAAAAAAATGCGCAAAAAGTAACCTTTTTCAAGGTTGAAAATTTGAAATAAAAAACTATTATCTAAAATTTTGACAATATTGAGAAGGTGATGAATAATTTAATTTAGCTAAAATCCATTGATTGTTCCAAAATTTGGGGAAATAATTGATTATTTTTTTAACTTTTTCAGGTGATTTTTGAAATAAAAAAGGATGTTGATGTTGTAAGATAGTTTTCATTTGGCCGAAAAAGTTTTCAATTACGACGTTATCACGTGGAGTAGCTTTTCTTGACATACTAATAAAAAACCTTTTTTAGTTAGTGTTTGTTGGACTTTTTGTGATTGATAAACTGTGCCTTGGTCGGGATGGTGTTTAAAACTAATTCTTTATTTTGATGTTTGGAAGTGTGGGAAGCGATAATTTGGTTGTTGAAAGAATCAATAATACAAGAAAAATATAAAAATCCTTGGGGAGTTTTGAAATAAGTGATGTCGGTAAATAGTTTTTTCATGGGTTTAGTTGATATAAAGTCTTGATTAATTAAATTGTCTACCACTTTTAATTTAGCTTTTAAATTATTTTTATAATAATATTTATTTTTTTAATTCTTAAACGACAAAAAATACCGTTTTCTTTCATAATAGTATAAATTTTTTTCTTGGTAATGTTTTCGTTAAAAGTTTTTTGGTATAAATCAGTGATTTTACGATGACCGCAAAAATATTTTTCTTGTAAACATAAAGCTTTGATGCGATTTTGTTGTAATAAGTATTTTTCTTTTTTGGCTTTTATTTTATTTTCGACTTTCAACCAATAATAATAAGTGCTTCTTTTGGTTTTGATAGTTTTTAAAATGGTTGTTAAATTTAGTTTTTGATTAAATTGTTTAACTAATTCAAAAACAGTTTTTTATCAGTTTTTTGGTTTTTTCATTAGAGTTTGTAATAATTTATTTTTTGTTTCTCTTTTTCTATTATTTTAGCTATTTTTTTCATGATTTAAATATTTTTTCATTTTTTTATATCATATACATAACCATTATAACTCTGAATGATTATAGTTTATTTAAAAAAACGGGGGTAGCGCGCAACTGGGGGAGTTTTTAGTTTTTCTTCTTCGTTTTATTTATGTGTACTTATCACTTTTGATTAAAAAAAAATATGTTAATAAAGTTGTTTCATATATTAGTAAATATGTTTCTAAAAAATGATAAACAAATTGAATCAAATTCTAATAAAGGAATTGAGTTTTTATAGTCGTCATTTGTTTGGATTTTCTCGTACATGTTTTTCTTGTCCTCAAGAATCTTTTTTAGCATTATTCCCTTATGATATAATTAAAGAAATAGAATTAAGTTCATTTCCAATTGTTAATTTTAATTTTTCTAATATATTTGAATGGAATATTAAAAAAATAATTAATGGAAGAAATATTAAAATTCCACATAATTTAACTTTATTGTTTAAATCTTATATGACTCCAAACCAAGTTCAAAATTCTAATTATTTTAGTTTAAATTTATCTAGTATTCAACCAAAAAATTATTTTCTTAATAAGAATTTTAAAAAATATTTTAAATTACAAAACTTAAAAAACTTTAAATTATTGAAATTATTAATGCTATAATATAAGTAATAAGAAAAAGATTTTTTTTAAAAGAAACAATATTTTGAAAAAACTCAGTAATCGCCTACAAAAATCCCTTGAAATATTTAATTTCCTTTGATTTTAGCAAAGTTTTAAAAAAACTGCTCGTAAAACAGAAAAACTCCTTAATTTTGGAGGAGCTGATGCTGAAAATATTTTAGCCAAAAACTATCAAATGAAACTTTGCAAATAGGAAAAGGTTCTGTTTCTGACCACAATATCGCTAAACATAACTTAAATAAATTCTCTCCTTATCCTTAAAAAGATTTTAATACCTTTTTACAAAAAAACAGAACATTTATTACAAAATAATAAAGATGCCTTAGATGAAATAGCATGTAAATTATTAATTAAAAAACTTTATCTCAAAAATATTTAGATGAAACTACTAAAAAATATTCTTTAAAAAATGTTATAATAAATAATATTTATAATTTTATAATAATCAAATGTTTGAAATAATACAAAACCCTTTTGTTGAGGGGATTCCTTTTTGAGTTATTATAATATTTTCGCATTTTTCACAACTAATATAAAAGTCAATATTTTTGAATAATCAAGTATTTTTAGTAGCTAAAATTAGTAAATTACTAAAAATTACCTTTTTCTCAAATTACAAAACAACAATAAAAATGAAAAAAAGTTAGCAAAAAATAACATAATATTAAAAAAATGCTAAAATAAAATAGTAAGTATAATTTTTTTAGTTTTGTCATCTTTTATTTTGTTTGTTAAAGCGCCATTTCACTAAGCTTTCAAACAAATACAAAAAAACTATCCTAAAAAATATTGGGAGGAAAAATATTAGCGAAAAATTAACCATTCATTAAACAAATATTTATAATAAAACAAATAATAATTGTAAATATTTTTACAAAAAATTTATTATTTGCAATTTCATTTACCTGCTATTTATGTTATCTACACTTTTTACTAATTTTACCAAAAGTATTTATTCCTTAATTCAAAAATAACTTTTTGACAATATTGACAATATTAAAATAAAAAAGCTAAAATTAAAAAAATAAATTAAAAAAGAAAGAATAGAAAAAGGTTTTTTTAAATGAGCAACTATATCAACAAATTGCGCCAAAAAATTGGAAAAGACCCTTTATTTTCTCCTGGGGCTTCCGTTATTGTTTATGAAAATAATAAATATTTATTGCAATTCCGCAAAGATTTTAATGTTTGGGGGCTTCATGGTGGAGCAATGGAATTAGGAGAAACTGGAGCTGATGTTTGCGCAAGAGAACTAGAAGAAGAAACAGGTCTTAAAGCTTTAGAAATTCATCCCTTTCGTACCTATTGTGGAAAACATTTTGTTATCAATTATCCTAACGGAGATGTTGTCTATCCAGTTGTTATGGCTTTTTTAGTAACTAAAACACAAGGAAAATTAAGTCCACAAGATGATGAAGTTGCCGAACTAAAATGGTTTGATGAGGCCTCTTTGCCAATTGATGCTATGATGGAAATTGACAAAACCTTTTTAAAAGATTTTTTACAACACAAAAACCAAAACCAACCTAAAACATACAAAACCAAATTTTGTCAGGCAAAATGTTTTTTCTAAGAAAAAAATTAAAACACATTCCAAATTATTTAAAAATTATCTAGGTAGCATTTATTGTTCAAATTTTTAAAGCAATTTTTAAAATCACAAAATAAATTGTTTTAACTAAAAAGACTATCTAATGGCGGTAGTCTTTTTTTGCATTTTCTCATCGCGCACTTTTTGTTTTTTCAAACAACACCACCAAATCCACAAACAGCAAAAAATAATTAAATGATGTCCACAAATTAATAAATATATGTTAAAATAAATAATAATTGGATTATAAATAAGGGCTTTTGCTACCCAAAATATTGCCCAATTATTTTCATTTTTTCCTAAAATTGTTAATTTTTGTTTTTTCACTCAGGTTTTTGATAAAAATTAACATTATTTTATTTTCATTGCGTTTTCATTTTTTATTTTCATTTTTTAATATTGAACCAAAGCAAGAATTATTAAATACAAATTAACAACCCAAAAATTACAAATTCAAAAACTAAAAATATAAAGGATTAAAACGGTTATGTTTAATTTTTTAAAAAAATATTTAATTCTTCCAAAAAAGCTTTAAGAAAAGCTAGAACTATAGCTAATAAAGTACAAAATTTAGAAGCCCAAATAGCTTTATTAGATGACAAAGATTTTGCTACAAAAACCGCAGAATTAAAAAAACTCTTTCAAGAAGGGAAAACCCTTAACCAACTGCTCCCCGAAGCCTATGCTCTTGCCAAAGAAGCTACCAAAAGAGTAACAGGACTTACTCCTTATTACGTTCAAATTTTGGGCGCTGTAATTTTGCACCAAGGAAATATTGCCGAGATGAAAACTGGAGAAGGAAAAACCCTTACTGCCATCATGCCTGCTTATCTTAATGCTTTAAGTGGTAACGCCGTTCACATTGTTACAGTCAACGAATACCTAGCTAAAAGAGAATTTGAAGGTAGCATCGGTGATGTTTTTCGCTTTTTGGGAATGACAGTAGGACTTAATACCAAAGACAAAGACCAAACACAAAAACAACAAGCCTATTTATGTGATGTTCTCTACACTACTAACAGTGAATTAGGTTTTGATTATTTAAGAGACAACATGGAAATTGAAGCTTCCAATTTGGTAATGAAACGCCCTTACAGCTACGCTATTGTTGATGAAGTAGACTCTATTTTAATTGATGAGGCAAGAACGCCTTTAATTATTTCTCAAAGTGTCAAAGAAACTAAAAATTTATACAAAGAAGCCCAACGTTTTGTTCGTACACTTAAAAACAGCCATTATCTTATTGAATTAGAAACTAAAACAATTGAACTTACAGAAGAAGGAATTACCAAAGCTGAAAACTTTTTTCAAATTGATAATTTATACAACATAGAACACGCCTCCTTGCTCCACCACGTCAAAAACGCCCTTAAAGCAGCTTTTACGATGCACAAAGACAAAGATTACTTAGTTGATTACAAAGATGGTCAAGTTCTAATTATTGATCAATTTACTGGACGCGCCTTGCCAGGACGACAATTTAGCGATGGTCTTCACCAAGCATTAGAAGCCAAAGAAGGGCTATTAATTAAAAAAGAAACTTCCATTGGAGCTACTATTACTTATCAAAATTTTTTCCGTCTTTATCAAAAATTGTCAGGGATGACAGGAACTGCCAAAACTGAAGAAGACGAATTTAGAGACATTTATAACATGGAAGTTATCGAAATCCCCACTAATGTTCCTATGATAAGAATTGATGAACCCGATTTTATTTTTGTTTCTTTAAAAGAAAAATACGATGCTTTAATTGAAGAATTAACTTCTCGTCACAAAAAAGGACAACCCATTTTAATTGGGACAACTACAGTAGAAGTTTCTGAAATTATTTCTAAAAAATTAAAAAAACATTCAATCAAACACGAAATTCTAAATGCCAAAAATCATTCTAAAGAAGCAGAAATTATTGCTAAGGCAGGACTTAAAAACGCAGTTACTATTGCTACTAATATGGCAGGACGTGGAACTGATATTCGTTTAGGCGAAGGTGTTAAAGAATTAGGCGGACTTTCTGTTTTAGGTACTGAAAGACATGAATCACGAAGAATTGACAATCAATTAAGAGGGCGCGCTGGACGTCAAGGAGATCCTGGTTATTCACGCTTTTTTATTTCTAGCGAAGACGAAATTGCCCAAAGATTTGGTGGCACTAGAATAGAAAAAATTATTTCTTTGCTCCAAAAAATAAGCGATTCTGAAACCAAAACTTCATCTAAAATGGTGACTAAATTTTTTACTAAAATACAAAAAAAGTAGAATCTTCCAATTTTGACTATCGCAAATACCTCTTAAAATATGATGATATTTTACGTATTCAAAGAGAAATCATTTATAACCAAAGAAAAGAAATTTTAGTTAGTGATAAAGTAGAACAAATCGTTCAAGATTTAATGAAAAAGACCCTTAATAAAGCTATTTTTACACATTTTACCAATAAACCTAACAAATGTCAAACTCAAGCTTTAATTACTTTTTTAGAAAATAAATTTTTCCCTAAACAAACCTTTGATTTAGAAGAAGTACAAGAATTATGCAACAATCCCAAAACGAACTCTCTTGATTCTTTTCAACAATATTCATTTCAAAAAGTAAAAGATATTTTACAATCCCAAAAAGATTTTTTTGTAAAAGACCCTGAAAAAGCTCAATATTTTGCAAAAGGTCTTAAATGGATTACGTTAAAAATAATTGATAATTACTACCAACGCCACATCAATGACATGAGTTCTTTAAGGCAAGGAATTGGATTTGTAAGTTATGGACAACAAGATTCTTTCATTGAATATCAAAAAGAAGGACAAGTTTTATTCAATAACATGATTACAAAAATTGCAAACGACATTACTGCTACCATTTTAAAGTTTTCTTTTGCAGATAGTTTTCAAACGCCTCCCAAACAAAAAGTTTTTTTCAAAAATGATTCAAGTGATGATGAATCTTCTAAAAAAAGAAGAACTAGAAAAGTAAGAACTTCTAAAAAACCTTGGAATTAATTTATGGAAAAATATGAAATTAATCAAATTTTACAAAACTTGTACCAAAATCTCCAAGATTTAAAACAAGCACTTAATTTAAAAAAACTAATCAAACAATCGAGAAATTAAATTGTGCCATGCAAAAAGAAGATTTTTGGCAAAACCCAAAAAAAGCTGTCACAATAAGCCAACAATTCAACGACTTGCAAGACAAAAAAATACTTTAGAAATTTTAGAACAAAATTATTTAGATCTAGAAACTTTTTTTAACTTAAATGAAAGCCCAAATGAAGCTTCTGCTTTATTAGAAGAAGAACTAAAAAACCTTACTAAATCTGTTTTTGACTTCAAAATTAAAATTTTTTTGAATCAACCTTATGATATTAATAATGCTATTTTGTTATTTCATCCAGGAGCAGGAGGTACTGAATCACAAGATTGGTGCGAAATGCTTTTCCGTATGTATCAAAAATACGCTCAAAAAAAGAATTTTAAAACCGAAATTCTTGATTATCAACTAGGTGAAGGAGCGGGAGTTAAATCAGCTACTTTATTAATTAAAGGAACTTATGCTTATGGTTATCTAAAAGCGGAAAAAGGAGTTCATCGCTTGGTAAGAATTTCTCCTTTTGATTCTAATTCCAAAAGGCATACTTCTTTTGTAGCTTGTGATGTTTTACCGGAAATTAACGAAGAAATCAAAATTAATTTAAAAACAGAAGATTTGAAAATCGATGTTTTTAGAAGTAGTGGTGCAGGCGGACAACACGTAAATACTACAGATTCGGCAGTAAGAATAACTCATTTGCCAACAGGATTAGTAGTGGGTTGTCAAAACGAACGTAGTCAGATCAAAAACAAAGAAAAAGCTTTGCAAATGCTAAAAACTAAGTTATTTCAATTAGCATCAAAACAACAAAAAGAACAAAATGCTAAAAAATTTCAAAGTGATCAAAAAGAAAATGGTTGGGGTTCTCAAATTAGAAGTTATGTTTTTCACCCTTACAAAATGGTTAAAGATCACCGCACTAATCAAGAAATTTTTCAATTAGAACAAGTAATGGATGGAAACATCGACGAATTTATTAACGGATATTTAACTAAAATACCTATTAGTTCTTCTCATGAATAAAAAAAAATACAAAGTTAATTGAAGTTTTTTAATCAATAACCCAATATTAAAAAAATAATTATAGGAAAAGCCAAGACAAAAAGACATTCCAAAGAATAAATATTTCCCCCAAAGACTTGTTTTGGTTTTTCTTTTTGGCTTTGTCTTGGAATGATTTTAATATTTTATTTTTTTGAAAACAACAAAGCACACTATTTTCATCAAAATCACTCCCTTTATTATTTAATTGTTATTGATTTTTAAACATTTTTTAATGTACTGAAATATCTTTCACCTTAATTAAAATCTCCAAAAGATTTTATTTTTTAAGAATTCATCAAAAAACATTTTTTCCATCTTTTTTATCAAAAACACTTGACAATTCAGTTATTTTATGTGATAATATTTAAGATGAACTTTTTAATTTACGATTAATAAAAAAATAGAAAGTGGGTTTTTATTATGGCAATAAAAATGCGTTTACAACGTTTCGGAGTGCATAAAAGACCTTTTTACAGAGTAGTTGCAAGTGAATCTAAAAATGCTAGAGATGGTAAATTTTTAGAAATTTTAGGAACTTATGACACTATTTTAGATATTGTTGAATTAGACCACAACAAAGCACAAAAATGGTTATCAAATGGCGCTCAACCAACCAAAACAGTCAAAAAAGTATTTAAAAAAAGCAAATTTGTTGCAAAAAATAAAACTAAATTTGAAAAATAATTTTTTTTCAATTTCAAAAATAAATGAAAGTGCCTTTAACGGTTAAAAACTAAATTTTATGATTATTGAAATTATAACTATTTTTCCGTCTTTTTTTAAAAGTTTTTGTGAAACTTCCATTATTAAAAGAGCTTTAGAACAAAAAAAAGTTCAAATAAAAATTCATGATTTAAGAATTTATAGTTCAAATAAACATAATCAAGTAGATGATAGTGTTTATGGGGGAGGAGTTGGAATGTTGCTTTCTTTCCCTCCTTTTTTTGATTGTCTGCAAAAAATAAAACCCCCCAAAGTAAAGTTATTTTATTATCTCCTCAAGGACAAATTTTTAATCAAATACATGCCACTAATTTTGCCCAAAAAGAAACTCATTTAATTATTTTATGCGGTAATTATGAAGGAGTTGATGCAAGAATATTGCAATATATTGATGCAGAAATTTCCATAGGTGATTATGTTTTGACAGGAGGAGAAATCGCTGCTACTGTTTTGGTTGATGCAATTACAAGACTGATTCCAGGAGTTATCAAAGAACAATCTTATCTTGAAGATTCCCATCAACAAGGCTTGCTTAAATATCCTCAATATACCCGCCCGCAAAATTATTTTAATCACGTAGTACCTACTATTTTGTTATCTGGAAACCATGCTAAAATAAGATCTTGGCGCCAAAAAGAAAGTTTAAAAAAAACTTTGCAAAAAAGACCTGATCTTTTGGAAAATAAAAAATTAACTTTAGAACAAACCAAACTTTTAAAAGAAATTAAACAAGAATTACAAAAATAATGCAAAAAATTATTTGTTTGAATTAAACAAAGGAGCAAAATTATGTCTCAATTAAAAGGACAAAATTTAATAGAATCAGTTAACCAACATCAACTTAAAGATGTCCCTTTTTTCAAACCTGGAGATACAGTTAAAGTATTGATCAAAATTGATGAAGGAAACCGCAAAAGGGTTCAAATTTTTGAAGGTTTAGTTATTAAACGTCAAGGAAGATTAGTTACAGAAACTTTTACTGTAAGAAAAATATTTGCTGGTGTAGGAATTGAATTAACTTTCCCAGTACATTCCCCTACTAACGAGAAAATAGAAGTAGTTAGTCGCGGTATCGTTCGTCGCGCGAAATTGCATTATGTTCGCAACCTTTCTTCTAAAGCTTCTCGCATTAAAGAACAAAGATAAAATGTCTTTTTATGAAGAATTAAAATGGCGTAATTTAATTAAAGATTGTAACAATGAAATACAAGTTAAAGAATTATTAGACAATAACCAAGTTAAGTTTTACTGTGGGTTTGATCCTACTTCTCATTCTTTAACAGTTGGTCATTTAATTCAAATAACAATGATTTTATTAATGCAAAGACAAGGGCATCTACCCGTTATTTTAGTTGGTGGGGCTACGGGTTTAATAGGAGACCCCAAAGAAACCGAAGAAAGAAAATTACTATCCTTAGAAAATTCATTGCAAAATGCTAAAAGTATTGAATCTCAACTCAAAACCATATTGTTAAACAAACAAGTAGAATTTGTTAATAATTATCAATGGCTTTCTCAAATAGATATCATTTCTTTTCTCAGAAACTACGGAAAATTTTTTAACATTAACTATATGCTTTCCAAACACGTAGTAGCCAAAAGGCTTGCTTCTGGTATCTCTTTTACTGAATTTTCTTATATGATTTTGCAATCTTTAGATTTTCATCATTTATACAAAAATCATAAAGTTAGATTACAATTAGGTGGTTCTGATCAATGGGGAAATATTACAAGCGGACTAGAAATAATTAGAAAATTAGAAAAAAAATCTGATGCCCTAGGAGTTAGTACTCCTCTTTTGTTAAATTCAGATGGCACTAAATTTGGAAAAAGTGAAAAAAGGGTTTTATGGTTAAATCCTTTAATGACTTCACCTTATGAAATTTATCAATATTTTTTAAATGTTTCTGATAAAGAAGTAATCAATTATTTAAAAATGCTTACTTTAATCCCCAAGAAAGGAATTTTGGAATTAGAAAAAAAACCTTAGAAAATCCCCAAAAAAGATTAGCTCAAAAAGCTCTCACCCAAAGCATTATTAATTTAATTCATTCCTCAGATATTTTACAAGAATGTATAAAAACTAACCAAATTTTATTTTCTAATGCTAAAAAAGAATCTTTCCAAGAGAAAGATTTTATTTTATTGCAAAAAACTTTGTTTTGTCATTCTATAAAAGAAGATATTTTATTAGTTGATGCTTTAGTTCAAACAAAACTGGCAACTTCTAAAAGCGAAGCTCGTGAATTTATCAAAGACAACACAATTAAATTATTTAATCAAAAAATCAAATCCCTTGATTTTATAATAACAAAAGAAAACACTTTATTTGGTAAATATATCCTTTTAAAAAAAGGAAAAAAAATAACGCTTTAATAGTCTTTTAATTATTAATAACTTTTTATTTATTTTATTAATTTATTTATAAAAAAAATATGTTTTAACAAATTAAGAGGTTTCCAAAATGCAAAATAATCCTTTTCGCTGTCTTTTCCCGATTTTCAAAACTAACCCTAAGCTTGTTTACTTTGATAATGCTGCTACTTCTTTAAAACCTCAAAAAGTAATAGATGAATTGACTAGATTTTATAACACAAACGGACTTAATACCAAATCTTTTGGAGTTTTGACTAATCAAAACACTTTACTAATTAACGAAACAAGAATTAAAACAGCTAATTTTATTAATGCTAAACCAGAAGAAATTATTTTTACCAAAGGAACTACTGATTCTTTAAATATATTATCTCAAAATTTAGGAGAAACCCTTCAAGAAGGTGATGAAATCATTACATCAGAATTAGAACATAATTCTTCTGTGCTTCCTTGGATTAAACAAGCTAAATTAAAAAAAGCAAAATTAATTTTTGTTCCCCTAAACGAACAAAATCAAATAACTGTAGAAAATTTTGCTAAGGTTTTAACAAGCAAAACTAAAATAGTTGTTTTAACTCATGTTTCTAATTTACTAGGGTACGAAACTCCCATTAAAGAAATAACAACTTTAGCTCACCAAAAAAACATTTTAGTTATTTTAGATGCTGCCCAATCATCAAGCCACCTACCCATAGACGTTAAATTTTTAGACGTAGATTTTTTAGCATTTTCATCACACAAATTATACGGTCCTTTTGGAATAGGGATTTTATTTGGTAAAAATCATTTATTAGAACAATTACAACCTACTTTATTTGGAGGCGTTTCAATTAAAGAATTTTCTTTAAAACATTTTTTACTCAACGAAGTTCCTAATAAATTCGAATCAGGAACTCCTAATATTTCAGGAATTCTTGCTTTCAAAAAAGCTTTAGAATTTGTGGAAGAAATTGGTTTTGAAAACATCCAAAAACATGAAAAAAAGATTTATCAAAATATAATGAAAGAATTAAAGCAAATTCCTAATATTACAATTTACAATCCCCAAAATTTTTCTAATATCATTACTTTTAACTTTAATCAAATTCATGCTCACGATGCAGAAGTTTTTTTATCTCAGGAAAATATTTATGTAAGAACTGGTAGATGTTGTGCCTTTTTAGCTACTCAAAAAATAAAACAAACAAGTATAATTAGGGTTTCTATAGGTATCCACAACAACCAAGAAGACGTTGGTATTTTAATTAAAAACTTAAAAAAAACGCAAACTTTCTTCTCCAAATTTAATATAAATAAATCAAGGCATTAAAATGTTAGAAATAAATAAATTATATCGTGATTTAATTATTAAACATTATCAAGAACCTCAAAATTGGGGGCTTTCTCAAGACCCTGATTTTATAAACATAACTAATAAAAATGTTTCTTGTGGTGATTCTATTTCGTTACAAATCAAAATCTTAAATTCAAAATTAATAGATATTAAATACGAAACTCAAGCTTGCGCTATTTGTTGTGCTTCAGCAAGTTTGATGTCTATAAATTTTAAAAATATAGAAATTTCAAAAATATTAGAAAAAATAAACCATTTTTTAGCTATGATTAATAATCAAATGTATGATGAAACTCAACTCGACAAAGAATTACTATTATTTAAACATTTTATTAATTTTCCTGGAAGAGTTACTTGTATAAGTCTTCCTTGGAAATCTTTACAAGAATTAATTAAAACACACAATAAAAAAAGTTATTAAATAAAAAAGACAACCTTTTAAGTTTAGTCTTTTTATTTAATAAATATATAAATCAAAATCTCGAAATACCTAATTTTTTTCGCACCTGTTCGATTTTTTTCTCTGCAATCAAGGAAGCTTTTTGGGCTCCTTTATTTAAAATATCATCCAATTTTGCACTATTAATTAATTGATAAAATTTTTGTTGCAAAGGCACAACAAAATTAATTATTTCTTCACCAATTTTATCTTTAAAATCTTTATAATTACTTTTTTGAAAAAGTTTTTCACTTTCAAAAATACTAATTTGCTTTAAAGAAGCATAAATGGTTAAAAGATTGGAAATTCCAGATTTATTTTCCGGATCATATTTAATTATTTTTTGGGAATCTGTAACAGTTTGGGCAATTTTAATTTTAATTATTTGAGGATCATCTAAAAGTAAAATATAGCTTTTTGGATTTTCCGTATCACTTTTACTCATTTTTTTCAAAGGATTTTGCAAAGATTTTATTTTTGAACCCAAAGGATTAAAAAAAGGTTTCGGAACAACAAAAGTATTACCATATAAATTGTTAAATCTTGTAGCCAAAGTTTTAGTTAATTCTAAATGTTGTTTTTGATCTTTTCCGATAGGCACTAAATTTGCATCATACATCAAAATATCAGCTGCCATTAATGTGGGGTAAGTAAATAAAGAAGTTCTTATATTTTTTGAATTAATTTTGTTTTTTTCCTTATATTGAATCATTCTTTGTAGTTCAGAAAAATAAGAAGTGCATTCCAAGAGATAACACAAATAAGTATGTTGTGATACTTCAGATTGAACAAACAAATTTATTTTTTCAGGATCAAGTCCTGCTGCCAAATAAAGAGCTGCTATTTTTTTGATTTGTTTTTTAAGTTTTTGAGGTTCTTGATAAAAAGTAAGGGCATGCAAGTCAGCTATAAAAAGATAAAAATCAAAATTTTTTAAGTTTTTTGTAAATATAATAAAGGTTTCAAAACTCCAATATAATTTCCTAAAGTAAGATCCCCTGTTGGTTTGATGCCTGACACTAATCTTTTATTTGGTATCAATTTTAGCACCTCCTTTTTGATTTTTTTGAAAAATGATTTATTATAGCAAAATCATCTTTAATATTTTTGTGGATTGAATCAAATTTATTTATTATTCGTTTTTTTATTTTCATTCATCTTCTAAAGATTCTAAAAGATTTTCTTGTTTTGCTTTGGCTAAAATAGTTTTGTTAATTTTAGAACGAGTTGCAAAATCCGCTTTAGTAAATGGTTTTTCTTGACGCGCCTCTACAATTTTATTAGCAGCAATCAAACCTAGACCATCAAGCGAAAGCAATGGCATCCTTAAAAATCCACCATCTTCTATTTTTAAAACACTAACATCTGATTTATTAAAATCAACAGTTAAAAATTTAAAACCACGATGTACCATTTCTTCGGCTATTTTTAAAGTATTGATTAAAGCTTCTTCTTTGGCTTTGATCTTTTTGCTTTTTTTTAATTCTGCAAGCTTATTTAACTTTTCTTTAATAATTTTTATATCGTTGCTAATCATTGTTTGGTGGTCGAATTGTTCTGTTCTTTTAGAAAAATAACCACTATAAAAAGCTAATGGTGCATGCATTTTAAACCATGCAATCCTCAAAGCCATAATAACATAAGCAGTGGCGTGCGCTTTAGGGAATAAATATTTAATTTTAGCTGCAGAATCAATGTACCAAGCTTCTACTTTGTCTTTCATTTCTTGTTTGTATTTTTTCCATGTTTGAAAATCATCTTGGGGTTTGCCTTTGCGTATAAATTCCATAATATCAAAAGCTTTTAAAGGATCAATCCCTTTTTCTTGTAGTTGTAACATAATATCATCACGGCAACCAATTATATCATCAAAAGAAATAGTTTTGTTTTTGTATTTTTCAAATTCGCCTGTTTTGTTGATAGCATCTCTGGCGTTTTGGTTCCAAACATCAGTTCCATGTGAAAGTCCTGAAATTTTTACTAAAGCAGCAAAATTAATTTTAATTGCTTTTTTTTGTGAATTTTGTTTAGTTGTTGTTAAATCTTTTAACATTTGTTTGACAAAAATAGTTCCAAATTCAGGAATACCCAAAGAATCAATAGTTATTTTGTTTCCTGAATTTACAGAAGAATTAATTTTGAACTCGTTGGAAAACAATTTATAAACTTCAGGATCATCTACAGGAATATCTTGGGCTCTTGTAAAAGGGAAATTCCCTGAATTTTCTTTAACATAATCCATCAAAAATTTAATCATCATAGGATCATCGTGTCCTAAAATATCTAATTTAAAAAGATTTTGCTCAAAAGAGTGATAATCAAAATGAGTAGTTTTCCAATTGGTGTCATTAGCTGGATATTGGACAGGAGTTACTTCATAAATGCTTCGATCAGGCGGTACAACAACAATTCCTCCTGGATGCTGGCCATTAGAACGTTTAACCCCTTGGATTTTGTTGGCAATTTGGGCTACTTTTTGTTTACGCCATTGTTTTGTTTTTCTTCTACGAAACCCATTGTATAACCATAAGCGTTTCTTTGTGCAACAGTCTGGATGGTTCCTGCTCTAAAAGCGTGCTTTTCTCCTAATAATTCTTTAATGTAATTGTGGGCTTGGCTTTGGTAATCGCCTGCAAAATTTAGATCAATATCAGGAGTTTTATTGCCTTCAAAGCCAAGAAAAGTTTCAAAAGGAATATCATGGCCGTTTTTTTTGAATTGGGCGTTGCATTTGGGGCAAGGCATGTTTGGCAAATCATATCCCGAAAAAACATTATCAAGCTCTTTGTGGTATTTTTCCTCTTCTGGTTTGTAATATTGTTCTTTTTCTTGGGGTTTTTTTAATTGGACAATAGTGTAGTTGCATTGAGGGCAATAATAATGCGGTTTTAACGGATTTACTTCGGTAATTTCTAACATAGTCGCCACTAAAGAAGAACCAATTGAACCACGTGATCCTACTAAATAACCTTTTGCCAAAGAATTTTTAACTAATAAATGTGATAAATAATAAACAGGAGCAATATTTTGATTAGTTTTTTCGTTTTTTGTCTCTCCGATAATGCTTTTTAACTCTTGATCCAATCTTTTTTTAATTAAAGGGTGGGGGGGTGAACCGTACATTTGTTTAACTTTTGCATCAACTAAACGTTTAATTTCTTCTTTAATGCTTGGTATTTGTAAGTTTTTTTTGAAAGCATCATCTTTGAAAGAAAATAGTTCCGAAGAAAAAGATTTTATTTTTTCAATTTTGGAATTAAGCAAATGAGTATTTGAAATTACAATTTTATAAATCAAGTTTTCATCGTGTAAAAAAGCAAATGCATCTATCATTTCTTGGGTAGTTAAAAGGTGGTTTTCTGGTAAGTTTTTATTTTCGTATCTAGATAATTTGTGTAAGCCGCCTCCTACCATTTTGGCACTAATATAAATTTCACGATAATCTTTTTCCCAAGGATGAATATAATGAACGTCTCCGGTGGCAATTACTATTTTTGCTTGTTTTTGGGCTTCTGTTATGATTGTTTTGAGAGTAGTTTCAATTATTTGAATCCCGTTTTTACCTAAATCATGAATTAAATGTTTATAAGCTTGTGGAGGTTGTACTTCGATGTAATCATAAAAAGAAATAGCTCTTTGTAATTTGAAAATATTTTGATTGAGAGCTATTTCAAAAATATTGCTATTCATGCAACCACTACCTACTAAAAGACCTTGTCTTAAATTTGCTAAATTAGATTTTAAAACACGAGGTCTTTTGTTAAAATCTTTAGTTAAAGCGTTGCTTAAAAGTTCAAAAAGATTGCGATAACCCGTTTGGTTAGCCACTAAAATATTGATGTGATAAGGTCTTTCGTATTTGTGATCAATTTTTTCTTGTAATTCAAAAAAATTAATTACTTGTTCGTTTTTGGGATCTTTGGTTGGATCTGCTAATTGATCAATCATTTTGATAAAAATTTCTGATGTGGCAGTGGCATCCGCAAGTGCACGGTGATGGTCTTCTAATTTGACTTTGAAAACAGTTGCTAATCTTTTTAAAGAAAAATATTTTAATAAATTGCTGAAATAACGTTGAGACAATGCCATGGTATCAATAATAGGTTTTGGTTCTAAAGATATTTTTAGTTCTTTTGCTTTTTCTTTTAAAAAATCAACATCAAAAGAAGCGTTGTGAGCCACCAAAACACAGTCTTTGGCAAAAGCTAAAAATTGTGGCAAAACTTGGTCAATTGTTTGTTGTCCTTGAAGCATTTCATCCGTAATATTGGTAATATTTGTGATAGTTTTGGTTAGTTTTTGTTGCGGGTCAATAAATTTTTGGAACTCGCCTATTTTATTTCCGTTTTTGATTTTTATTCCAGCGATTTCAATAATTTTGTCACGAACATTAGATAATCCAGTAGTTTCCAAGTCAAAAACCACATAAGTAGCTTCTTTTAAAACAAAATCTTTTTCTAAATTATCTTCTTTTTGATTGGTGATATAAATAGGTTTTTCTTCAATAAAATCAACTTCCACTCCATAAATAGGTTTGATTTTTTTATTTTTGGAATGTTGGTTAATTTCAGGATAAGCATAAATGCCGTCATGATCTGTAAAAGCGATCGCTTCGTGTCCCCATGATTCTGCTATTTGTAAATATTCTTTGGCGCTGTTAATGGCGTCTAAATTAGACATTTTAGTATGAGTGTGAAATTCAATTCTTTTTTTGCCTCGAAAACCCAAGTCTTTGCGGATTAATGAAGGCGAAATTGAATCTGATTCTAAGGTTTCGTATTTTTCCATAATTAAATGAACATCGTCCCAAGCACTATAATTAATTCGAGCTGTGATTCTAAATAATTGTCCAGTTTGGTAATTGGATTTTAAAAATTGTTCTTTTTCATCTTTGGAAACTTTTTTTTGAATTAAAATAGCATCTTTATTTTCGATAGAAAAATCATTGCTGTTTTCTTCTATAACAAATTTTAAATAAGAATACTGAAAATTAATTTCTTTAATAGGGTGAGCTAAAAAACCTTCAACAATTACATAAGTATTGGGGTTTTGGCATTTTAATTCTTCAAGCTCTTGTTTATTTTTAGGAAGGTCTTTTATTTTTGTTTTTTTAGTTGTCATTTTAGAATTGCTATTATAAGCTCCTTTATTATAATTATATTTTTTTGTTGGGGTGTTGTTTTTACTTGTTTTGTTTGTTCTGTTTGATAAGTTTGGTTTTCTTTGTTATTTAGATTTTTTTCTTGATTTTGTTCGTTGGAGTTGGTTTGATTATTTGGATTTTGTTGCGACTCTTCGATTTCAATATTTGTGGATTTTTTTCTATTTATATCAATTTTTCTATCTGTTGATAAGATAAATTCATTTTTAAAACCATAAAATTTAGAAAAAAATCTTTAAGAATTCCTATTTTTTTGTTTAAACATTTAAATGCATTAGGATTTACAAAAATGATAAATTTGCCATTTTGAAAATTTACTTGGTGATTTTGAATTGCAAAATAATCTAAATCATGATATTTTTTTTAAAACTGGCTTGGGTTATAATATATTTAAAATAACTTTCTGCCAAAGATTCTAGATAATCCCAATTTTCAAAATCGATGTGGTATTCAATTTGGGGTAAATTAGGTTTGTTTTCATCTTGTTTTTTCCATAAAATAGTTAATTCTTGGAGTAATTGTTCTAAAAAAAATTCTAAATCACAAATAAAAGGCAAATGTTTAAATGTGATTTGTAAAACCCATTTTGGTTTTTTTGGCAAACTGATATTTTTTTTACTTGAGGATTTTGAAAATATTTTTTGCAAAAACCTTTTTTTTTGATAAAATGTTTAAATGAATGATTATACACAATAAATACCACCTAATAGTTGATCAGGAAAAGATCCTATAAATCAAAATTTTTTGTTTCAAATCGTTTTTAAAAAATAAAACAAATAAAAATTACATGAATTTCATGT
>NZ_MAPF01000043.1:0-16536 GCF_002554195.1 New Jersey aster yellows phytoplasma
TTTTATTTGTTTTATTTTTTCATAGATGTAATTATAAATAAAAATAAATTAATGGTACTGATGGTCGGACTCGAACCGACATGAGTATTGCTCGCTTGATTTTGAGTCAAGTGCGTCTACCATTCCGCCACATCAGCTTTTGTTTT
Organism: New Jersey aster yellows phytoplasma; assembly: GCF_002554195.1. Lineage (NCBI taxonomy): Bacteria > Bacillati > Mycoplasmatota > Mollicutes > Acholeplasmatales > Acholeplasmataceae > Candidatus Phytoplasma > New Jersey aster yellows phytoplasma. The sequence goes on from NZ_MAPF01000043.1 coordinate 147, forward strand.
TTTAAATGATAAAAATATCATACTTATATATTATATCAAGTTTTATTTTGATTTTTATTTTTTTCATTAAAATCATAAACCAAAATAATATTTACACGTATGTGCCACCCAAAAAAGACCACATTAGCTAATGGCCTTTTATCAAGTTTAGTTGTTAAATCTTTGGAAAATTATTTATTTATAAATGATATTTTTATTAAATATTTTGTTTAATAAATTAGCAATACTAATGATGCTTAAATAAAAAAAAGATATCATCACAAAAGGAAGAATCGGATTAAAGGTAGAGCCCATATTGCTTTGCGCTTGCCAAGAAAGTTCGGTAATTCCTATAATGGCAAAAAAAGAACTATCTTTAATGTTTGTTATGAATTGTTGGACAATAAAAGGTACTGATCTTTTTAAAGTTTGAGGAAAGACAATAGAGAAAAAAACTTGCTTTTTTTTCATCCCCAAAGAATGAGCGGCTTCAATTTGTCCTTTATCTAAGAATTTAATATTTTGCATTAAAATTACAGTAATGTTTGCTAAAGAATTAATTACTAAAACAAAAAGCCCTGCATATAAACGTTTAATTTCAAAAAGATCTTTGCAAAGATAGCCAATACCATAAAAAACAAGCATTGCTTGGGCAGCTACAGGAATTCCTTTTAAAATAAAAAATAAAGTATCTAAAAAATAAGTTATTCCTTTATTAATGTTAGATATTATTTTATTATTGGATTGAGAGTTTTTAATTAAAATATATAAAGTTGCTAATAAAAAGCCAATAATAAGACTGTCAATGGCTAAAATTAAAGTAGTTTTGAGGCCTTCTAGATAAGATGGAAAAGTTTCTTTGATTTGATACCAAGTAGTATTTTTAGAAAGTATGTCTTTGTTGTTGCCAAAAACTCTTTTTAATCTTGTTTCTGATTCGCCTTCTAATGTTTTTATTTGATTGTCTATTTGGTTTTTTGTTTTAGTTGAAAAATGCCATCCAAATACTGAAAAATGTAACCATATTAAAAATATAGAACTAATTGATAATGTAATAATTTTGAATATTTTTATATTGTTTTCTTTTTGGAAAATATTTTTTAAAAATGAGTTTTTATTAATAAAATTAATGAAATTGTTCACTTCCTTTTCTATTCTTTTTCTTTTATTTTTTCAATTTGTTAATATTTTTTTCTAAAATTTTGCTTAAAAAACCAGTCATACTAATAATTATTAAATAAAAAAAAGATATCATCACAAAAGGAAGAATCGGATTAAAGGTAGAGCCCATATTGCTTTGAGCTTGCCAAGAAAGTTCGGTAATTCCTATAATGGCAAAAAAAGAACTATCCTTAATGTTTGTGATTAGTTGTTGGAAAATAAAAGGCACTGATCTTTTTAAAGTTTGAGGAAAGACAATAAAGAAAAAAACTTGCTTTTGATTCATCCCCAAAGAATGGGATGCCTCAATTTGTCCTTTATCTAAGAATTTAATATTTTGCATTAAAATCATTGTAATACTTGCTAAAGAATTTAGCATCAAAACAAAAATTCCTGCGTGTAAAGGATTTGAACTTCCTTTAAAAAGAAAGGTAATGCTGTAATAAATAAGCATTGCTTGAGCGGCTACAGGAATGCCCTTTAAGACAAAAAACAAAGTATTTATGGAAGTATTTATCATTTTTATTATAGCAACCATCAATAAATTATTTTTGTGAGAATCTAATTTAATATTTTTAATTAAAGTGCATACAATAGCTAATAAAAAACCAATAATAAGACTATCAATGGCTAAAATTAAAGTAGTTTTGAGTCCTTCTAGATAAGATGGAATGGTTTTTTGGGCTTGGATGAAAATGTTTTTTATTGGTAGTTCAATTGTTTCTTTGTTTTCATCAAAAACTTTATCTAGTCTTTCTTTTACTTGTTTTTCTATGTTTGTAATTTGTTTTTCTATTTTCTTTTGATCTTCTACATTAACTTCTTTGCTAGTTTCTTTTAATTCATGAATTTTTTTCTTTAAGTCTATGATGTCTTGGAATTCGCCTTTTTCATCTTTTTCAACTAAATTCAATTCTAACAACGCTTTATTTATGTCTTTTTGTAAATTTGTCATTCTTCTATCTTCATCATTTTTTTTAGGTAAAAATATTCCTAAACCTTGGGGACAAGTAGAATGTTCTAAGTTATCAGAATACACATCAAAATATGTCAAATCTTGATTTATTTCGCAAGCCCATCTAGCTAAACAATTATCTGTTATAAATATATCTGATTTTCCTTGTAAAACATCAGTAAAACATGCAGGCGAACTTGTTAATTCGTTATTTTTGATTACATATTCTTTTTCTTTATTGGTATCTGATTTGATTTTTTCAATTACTGGGATTGCGACAGTATTTAGAAATGTTATAAATTTAATGGGTTTTTCTTTTCCTAAAACTTTTAATTTTTGGCAAAATTCATTATAATTTATTTTTATTTCTTTGATATTTTTTTGTTTTGTTTGTTTCTTAAATCATCAAATAAATCATCAAATCTTTTGTTGTTTTTTACTACCATGCTAGTTCCAGTTTGCATATAGGTTTTAGAAACATCGTATTTTTCTTTTCTTTTGTCTGTAATACTCAAAGACGAAACTGCGATGTCAATTGTTTCTTGCTCTAAGGCATTAAGAAGTCCTGCAAAATCAAAGACATGAAATTCTAATTCTAAATCTTTAAATTTGTCTATTTTTTTTAATTCTTCTGATATATTGTTTATTAAATCAATATCAAAACCTGCTATATATTCGCCATTTACAGCTTTTTGGGCTCCCTTATTTGGCTCTAAAACTTTAAAAACATTAGGAGCAGAATTGTTGTTAACTCCTACTTTTAAAATGATTTTCTTTTTAAAATGTTTTTTTATATGAAAATATCCAAATGTTGATAAATTCAACCATATTAAAAATAAAAAACTAATTAATAATATAGTAATTTTCAATATTTGGGTTTTATTGGTATTTTGGCAAATGTTTTTAAAAAAATGTTTTTTATTAATGAAAATAATCACTTCCTTCTTTTAATTATTGGGTCGTTGTCTGGTTTTTCTTTTTTAGTTTTTTAGTTTTGTGTTGATTTTTTTGTTTTTTCCAAACCAAAATATTTATTTGTAACAAAATAAAAAAAGTCTTTGCAGACTTTTCTTTGGGATTTAATTGTTTTATGATTTTTTTTTTAAAAAAAATTACTACATATTTTCTAAAAAAGGAACTCCTAAAATTCTTAAACTTTCTTTAAGAGTAATAAAAACTGCTTGGATCAATAAAAGATTAGTGTTTGTAGTGGTCTTATCATCTGTTAAAATCTTTTCTTGTGAATATAAAAAGTTAACATTTTGAGTTATTTTTAACGTGTATCTTGCCAAAATGCTTGGCATATTGTCTTTTTGGGCTTTTTGCAAAATTAAAGGGAAATAGTCTAATAATTTTGCTAAAATAAAATAATGGCCTTTTTGATAAATGGTTTTGTCAATCAAGCTTATGTCTAGTTTTTCTTTTTTTAAAAGGGAATTTAGACGTGCTGCTGTGTATTGGAGATAAGGGCCTGTTTGTCCTTTGAATTGTAAAATAGTTTCTAAATTAAAATCAATATCTAGATGTCTATCGTTTTTAAGATCATTAAAAATGATGGCTCCTACAGCGATTTTTCGTGCATTTTGGTTGATATCTGATAAATGAGGATTTTTTTCTTCGATGATTTTTTTAGCTAAAATAGTAGCTTGATTAATTACTTCAATTAAGGTAGTAAATTTGTGATTTCTAGTAGAAATTTTTTTCCCATCCATCAAAACTAAACCAAAATTGATGTGTTTTATTTTGGTGTCGCAGTATCCCATTTTTTCAATTATTTGGGCTAATTGTTTAAAGTAAAGTTTTTGTTCGTTTCCTACAACATATAAAATATTTTGACAATTAAAAGTGTTGTAACGATATTTAAAAGTAGTTAGATCTCTTGTTAAATACAAGTTGCTTCCATTAGTTTTTTTCACTAAGCCAGGAGGTAAATTATCAAGTTCTATAAGTAAAACTTTGTCTTCTTCTTTTAAAAGCTTTTTTTGTTCTAATTCTTCAAAAAGATGAGCAATTTTGTCATTATAAAAAGATTCTCCCAAGTAAAAATCAAATGAAATCCCCAAAATATCATAAATTTTGCAAAATTCTTGTAAAGAAACTTCGCGGAACCATTTCCACAAATCGAGATATTTTTGGTTTTGTTGTTCTAATTGCAAAAAAGCAAAATTGGCTTGTTCGTTTAATTCAGGATTGGTTTTAGCTTTTTGATGAAAAAAAACATATAATTTTTGTAGTTCGTTAATTGGGTCTTTTAGTGTTTTTTCTTTATTACCCCATTTTTGATAAGCTACAATCATTTTGCCAAATTGGGTTCCCCAGTCTCCTAAGTGATTTATGCCCACTACCTTAAAACCTAATTTTTGATAAATATTTTTGAGAGCGTTTCCAATAACAGTAGAACGCAGATGACCAACAGAAAAGTTTTTAGCAATATTAGGAGAAGAATAATCAATGACTATGGTTTGATTTTGATTGGGCGAATTACCATAATTAGTTTGTAATTTGTTGATTTTAATTAATATTTTGTGAGCTAATGAAGCTCTTTTAAGTTTGATATTTAAAAAACCGTTTAAAAAAATTAAATCTTGAATTTCGTTTATTGCGACAATTTTTTTTTTTATATTTTCAAAAATAATATGAGGATTGGTTTTGATTTTTTTGGCATAAGCGAACAAAGGTAAAGAAAAATCAAATTTGTCATTTTCCGGTTGTTCTTGTAAAACTAATTCTTCTAATAAAACTTTTTGGATTGCATTTTGGATTTTGTTTTTGGTGGTTTGTAAAATCATGATTGCATTTCCTTTCTTTTTGGATTTTAAAATAAAAATTGATTCCTGAATGACGATAATAAATGATAAAATAATGAAATTATTAAAAACTTTTTTACTTAATTTTTTTCTTGTTATTTTTTTGATAAACATTTTTGATATTTTAAGATATATAAATATATTTTATAAAACTATTATAGCATTTTTTATATTTTGAAATTCCTAATTAAAATTAAAAAAACAACCCTTTAATTTGCAAAAGAGTTGTTAAATAATAAATTATTTTTTTAATTAGGAAAGCAAATATTTTATCTAGTTTTATTAAAGTTTAGTTAATATTTCTTAAAAAATCAACTTTTAAACCAAATTTTAATATTAAAATTAATAAAATAATACCAATAATTATTTTGATGATACTACGCAAAAAGAAAAAAAATAATCCAATGATGAAAGCAATAATTATCATTTGATAATTGGCACTTAATTCATTCCAAAAAGAAAATGTATTGCTTATAATTTGTTTTTTATCGATGATTTCAAAACCTCACTAATAATTGGTTTTTTTTTTTGATGTTTAACAATATTAAAATTCTAAAATAGTTTTAGAAAATATTTTAATAAACAATAAACACCAATATTAATTATAAGGGATTTTGGTTTTTTTTCAACTTGTTTTAATGATTGGGGTGTTTTTTAAAATAAATTTTTTAATTCAGGGTTAAAATTTTTGGTTTTAATCATTTCAATTTCATGTTTATAAGGTTCTTTTTCGTTGATATAGGGAGTTTCTAAAATTTTAGGGATACAAACAAAAGCGCGATGATAGATAATTTTGAGTAAAGTTTCAAAACCGATTTTGCCAAAACCGATGTTTTCGTGGCGGTCTTTGTGACTATTACATTCGTTTTTAGAGTCGTTAATATGAATTACAGAGACATTTTGAAAGCCTAAAATGGAATCTATCTTTTGGATAATTTCTTCTAAGTTTTCTTTTAAATCATAGCCAGCATCAAAAAGATGACAAGTATCAAGACAAAAAGAAACTCTTGTTTTGTTTTTAACTAGAGTTCTTATTTGTTGCAATTCTTCTAGTCTTTTACCAATTTCAGTTCCTTTCCCTGCCATAGTTTCTAAGGAAATTTGGGTTTTTAAATGTTTAGTTTTTGCAAAAATTAAATCAAGACTTTGAGCAATTAAACTAATTCCTTCTTGGGGATTTGTTTTGAGATAGTTTCCTGGATGCAAAACCATTTTATTAATTTTCATTGCTGCAAAACGTTCTAATTCTTGTGATAAAAAATCAATTGCAAAAGCTCTTTTAGTTTTGTCGGGATTAGCAAGATTTATAATATAAGGAGCGTGTCCTACCAAATTATTTAAAGATAAATTGTTGTTTTGGGCAATTTTTAAAGCTTCTTTAATTTTTAATTCTTCGGTTTTGCTTCTTATCGTATTTTGTGGAGCACCGCTATAAACCATCAAAGCATTAGCACCATAAGAAATGGCAGTTTGGATGGATCCTTGAAAATTATGTGGTTTTTTCATGGCAACATGGCTTCCTAAAAATAACATAATAAAAGCTCCTTATAGTTATTTTTTTAATTAAGTAATTTATTTTTTTGATGGCTTTTGTGATTTGTATTTGTTTTTTTGATTTAAATTTTATTTGAAAAAAAGTGCTTTTGTTTTTGGGGCTTGGTTTTCTTTTTGATTCTTTTTTTATAATTGGGTTTTACTTGTTTGCTTTTATTTTTTTTATTGTTATTGTTTTTTTCTTGGGCTTTTTTTTGGGTTTCATTTGGTGCTTCCAAATTGGAATCTTTGGTAAATTTGTTTTGTTTGAAATTTTTTTTTGGTTAGTTTGGTTGTTTGTGATATTTTTATTTTTTTTATTTGGCTTATAAGCTTTGGTAGTTGTAACAATTTTTGAATTTTGATTTCTTATAAAACCACCTTTGCTTAAAGAGGATTTATGGAAAGTAATTCCTAATTGGATTAATTTATTAATTTTTTCTTTTTCTTTAATTTCTTGGGGATCGTACAAAACAATTATTTCACCTTTTTTTCCCATTCTTGATGTTCTACCACTTCTGTGAAAAAAAAATTCAAGGTGTGAAGGTAAGTTGTAATGGATGACACAAGAAGCATCAAAATCAATTCCTCTGGCTGCAAGATCTGATGCAATTACGTACTGATATTTTAATTTATGAATAGCTTTAAGGCTTTTTTTTCTTTGTTTGACTGATAAATCAGAGTTGTAATTAAGTAATTTGAGACTGTCATTTTGTAAAGTTTGAAATACTAATTCTTGTTCTTTTTTTTCATTGACAAATATGAGTGCTAAATAAGGATTAAGGACTTTGGTTAGATGAATTAAGGTCTGTATTTTACTTGTAGTTGTTTCTAATAAATAAAAAGTACGGTTAAGATTACTTTGATTATAAACATCAATAAAAGTAGATTTGCCAAAATAACGATTAATAAAAGGCTTTAATTGTTCGTTAAATGTAGCTGAAAATAATAAAATTTTGGCTTTAAGATGGCTAATTAAAGGGTCTAGTGAATTTAAAAATAATTCATCAAACATCATATCAGCTTCATCAAGGACTAAATAAGATACATATTTTAAGTTAATTTTTTTAAGTTTAAAAGCGTATTCTAATAACTTATCGGGAGTTGCAATGATTAATGGAGGTTGTTTTTTTCAAAAGTGGTAATTGCTTTTTGTTTATCCATTCCTCTGTAAAGAATTTTGGTAAAATTAGTTTTTTCAATTTGTTTAAACATTTCCCATACTTGAAATACTAAATCATTGGTAGGTACTAAAATAATTGCTTGAGTAAATGTTTTTTGAAAATCAATTTTACTTAATATCGGTAAAAGATAAGCATGAGTTTTGCCTGTTCCTGTAGGAGCAATTCCTACCAGATTACCTGGTTTTTCAAATTGTGAAAAGACTTCTTTTTGGATGGGAGTTAAAGTTTGGAATTGAAGCTGTAATATTTTTTTTTGAATATAGTTTTGCAAGTTAAAAACCTCCTTAAATCATATATATTATATCAGTATTTTTGTAATTTAGAATTATTTTAGTAATAAAATAATTTTGTTGTAATAAATTGTTGAAAAAAACTTATTTCCAGTTAAAATATAAGTAAGTCTTTGACTTTATTATAAATTATAATGACGTATATTAAGGAAAGAAAATAGTGTAATGAAAACAAATAAAAATAATAAGAATAACATTAAAAAGAAAAAACAAAACAATAATGTTTTAAAACAAAGTAATAAATATAATAATAAAATTAAATTAATCAAAGATAATAAAAATGTTAAAACAAATAAAAAAGGTTTTAACTTTAGTTTTTCTAATTTATTAGCTTGGGTTGTTGTTGTTTGTTTGTGTATGAGTTCTGTAGCTTCTATTTTTTTATATTTTTTCAAATAAAGAAATAATTAAAATTTAATCTAAGATATAAAAAACTATTTTCATTAAAAAATAGTTTTTATCTTTATATAAGGGTTTTTTTAGTTATTATGTTTATTATTCTTTTAGTTCTTTTTCTAATGTTTCTTTTTCTTGGGGAGATAATTGATCTTATTTTTTTTATAACGATTTTTTGCATCTTTTTTGTCTCTTTTTGATCACGTATGTTCTATTTTGATTTTTTTTATTTCTTTTTCTAGATTGGATTTTACTCACCTTATTATTGTTATACCTTTTTTTACTTTATTTTGCTTCAAAAGGTTTTTTTGAGTTTAGCTAAGTATCATCAAAACAACAACTACGATAGGCTCCTTAGTGGACCTGCAGATTCAAAGTAAAACAAAACAAAGAGAAAGTGAAGATTATTTGGATTCATACAGAATTGATTATAGCGAAGAAAATAAAGAAAAACTAAAAACTATGAAAGCAAGAGAAATAATACTTTATGCTGTTTAATTATTTCTTGCAAAATATTAGTTTTTCCAACTTTTCTTCTACAATAAATTTTTGTAACTATAAAAATTTTCTCCTTAATGAAAATTGCAAAACATACTTATTATTATAATGTTTTTTTAAAAAAATAACAAATAAACTTTGTTACAAATTAACTTTATTTTATTAATATATTTAACAATTCCCTATTTTCAATCTTTTTTTATCTGACAATTTTATTTAATTTTGACAACCAAAAACCTCATTATATTAAAAGAAAAGTAAGTTTTGTGGTAAAATTATATAGTAAATTTTTTGTTTTATAAAAATATAATTATTAATTTTTTTATAAAACAAAAAACTAAATTAACAACAAATACAAATAATAATTACAACTTAAAAACTCATTAAATAAATGATAAATTTTTGAAACAATAAATGAAATGAAGGTGCAAAATGAAAAAATTATCGTTTTTATTTTTATTTTTATTTTTTTATATTTTGGGGTCAATTCCTACAGGATTAGTTATCGGAAAATTGACGCAACAAAAAGATTTGCGCAACAAAGGTTCTGGCAATATTGGAGCAACTAATGCTTTTAGAGTTTTGGGGAAAAAATGGGGAATATTAGTATTTTTGTTAGATTTTTGCAAAGGATTTGTGCCACTTACAATTTTTTTGCATTTCTCAGAATTTTGGCCAACAGAACCATCCACACAAACTTTTTTACAACCTCATCTCACAATGAAAATATCTCTTTTGGCGATATCTCCTATTTTAGGACACATGTTTTCTTTATTCAATAAATTCAAAGGCGGCAAGGCAATTGCAACTTCGGTAGGCATTATCACTTCTTTTAATCCTTTGATTGGCATTTCTGGTATCATTTTTTTTGCTATTTTTTTAAGACTTTTTGGTTATGCTTCATTATCTTCAATTATGGCAAGCACTTTAGTTAATATTTTTTTATGGCTAAATTATTTGTATTGCGACAATTTTGGAACTTTGGTACCAATTCAAAACCAGATCCAAAAACCAGAATTATTTTACTTTTCGATCAATTTTGCTACCTTAATTATTATAGCTAAACATTATTCTAATATTTTACGCCTTATTAAAGGAACAGAAAATAAATTTAATTTCAAAAAATAAACAGCATCAACACAAAATATTTTGAAAAAACAAACATCTAAATTAAAACCTAAAAAAACCAACTAAAAAACTCTCAACCAAAAACTACTTTTATTTATAAAAAGGTGCAAAGAAATGCAAAATTGTGATCCAATCAAACAAAAAATTAAATCATTGGTAAAACAACTCAACAAAGCCAATTACCAATACTATAATTTAAGTGATCCCGATTTAAGCGACCAACAATACGACGCTTTAATCAAAGAGCTAATCAATTTAGAAAACCACTATCCCCAATTTAAACTTCCTTATAGCCCCACTTTAAAAATCGGTGGTTTTGTAGAAAAAAATTTAGCACCATTAAACACAAAACTCCAATGATGTCTTTGGCAAATGTTTTTAATATTGAAGAACTCAAAGCTTTTTATGACCGCATTGTCAAAAAAATTCCTACTTTTTCTTTGTTAACTGAATTAAAAATTGACGGCGTAGCGATAAGTTTAAAATATCAAAAAGGCATTTTAGTGCGAGCTTTAACAAGAGGAAACGGCATTTGGGGCGAAGATGTTACCAAAAACGCCCAGACTATCAAAACCATTCCTTTAAGATTAAATGAAGACCTTGATTTAGAAGTTAGAGGAGAAATTTATTTATCCCACCCTGATTTTGAAAAACTAAACGCCCAAAGAAAACAAGAAAACAAACCCCTTTTTTCCAATCCCAGAAATGCTGCTTCAGGAACTTTAAGACAACTTAATTCGGCAGTAGTGGCTAAAAGGAATCTATCTATTTTTGTTTATGGTATTGCAGATCCTTATTTGACCAAACCCACCCAAAAAGAGACTTTGGTTTTTTTAACTGCTTTAGGATTTGCCACAAACCCCCATCATTATTTCGTCTCTAATTTTGAAAATTTGCTTAGTGTAATTGAAAAATACAAATCCATTAAGGAGCAACTTACCTACGATACTGATGGCATTGTCATTAAAATTAACGAGCTTGTCTTTCATTCTTTAATAGGTGCCACTGCCAAAGCTCCCAGATGGGCAACTGCTTACAAATTTGCAACTATCACAAGCCAAAGCATAATTCAAAACATCATTTTTCAAGTGGGACGCACTGGTGTTATAACTCCAGTTTGTGAAATTATGCCTGTTATGGTAGATGGAAGTTTGGTCTCAAAAGTGTTTTTACACAATTATGACTACATTTGCAAAAAAGATATCAGAATAAAAGACCATGTCATAGTTCATAAAGCAGGCTCGGTTATTCCTGAAATTTTAGAAGTTATCAAAAGCAAAAGAACTGATTTGCAAAAACCCACTTTAATGATCGAAAAATGTCCTTCTTGTAAAACAATTTTAGAAAAACAACCAGGCGGAATTGATTATTTTTGCCTCAATCCAAATTGTCGCGAGCAAAAAATCCAAAAACTCATTCATTTTGTATCTAAAAATGCTATGGATATCAATGTTTTAGGAGAACAAACCATCATTACTTTTTTTGATAAAAATCTAATTACTAAACCTTCTGACCTTTATTTATTGAAAAACCACCAGCATATTTTACAAGAAATTTCAGGCTTTGGCGCTAAAAAAATTACTAACATTTTGGATGCAATCGAAGCAAGCAAGCAAAAGGGATTTGAAGATGTTTTGTTTGCTTTAGGCATCAAACATATTGGTAAAAAAGTCTCTCAAGTTTTGGCAAAATATTTTCAAACTATCGAAAATCTCCAACAATCCACATCAGACACAATTACTCAAATAAGAGAAATAGGAATCAAAATTGCTCAAAGCATCCAACAATATTTTTCCAATTCTTGTAATTTAGAAGAAGTCACCAAACTCAAAAAACTAGGAGTTTCTTTTCAAAGTACTAACTCCCAAAAACCAACTACCCAAAATATTTTTACCAACAAAAAAATTGTTTTAACAGGAACTCTACAAAAATATTCCCGCCTTCAAATCCAACAAATCTTAGAACAAATGGGAGCAATTATAACTAACAGTTTATCTTTGAAAACCAATTATTTAATAGTTGGCATCAATGCTGGTTCTAAATTAACCAAAGCCCAAAAACTCCAAATTCCTATTATCGAAGAAAAAGAATTACAACAAATTATAGAAAATAACCAAATTAAATCATAAAAAAATTACCGTTATTTTTCCCAAAACTCAAACCATAAAACAAATAAAAACAAATCCAAGAAGGTTCCAATGTCTTTTAACATTAAAATCAAAGAAGAAATTGCTTGTCAAAAATTCTTGCACATAGAAAATTTTTTTGAATTGACAGCTTTATTACATTTTGGCTGTGAATTAGAAAAAAACCACCAAAAAACTTTATTGTGGTTCCAAACCAAAAGCATCAAAATTGCTAGGCGTTTTCTGATTTTAATCAAAACTTTTTATCCTGATACTAACTCTTTTTTGATGACTAGCAAAGAATATAATTTACCGCATTTAAAAAGCATTCATGTAGGAATTGAAAAAGACATCCCCTTAATTTTAGAAAAACATCATTTTTTTACTCAAAATTCAAGCGTTTTTTTACCTTTGATCAAAAGCCAAAAATCCAAAAAAGCATTTTTAAGAGGTATTTTTTTATGCATAGGTTTTGTAAACGATCCTAAAAAAACTAATTATCATTTAGAATTTTTTCACAAAGACAGCAATAAAATTGAATTAATTAAAACGTTGATGCTTCATTTTGGTCTTAATGCCAAACAAATTAATCACAAAAAAGGTTTTTTAGTTTATTTGAAAGAATCTCAAATGATTATTGATTTCTTAAGGTTAATTGGCGCTTTGGAAATGGTTTTTCAGTACGAAAAAACAATAATTCAAAAAGACTTAAACCACATTATTAAATCCTCTATTAATTTTGAAATCTCAAATGAAAAAAAAATTCTTACTTCTGCCAATTTACAATTAAAACAAATTAATTTGATTGAAAAATACTTTCAAACCCCAAACCTCAAACCCAAAAATACAAATATAAAAAATCTCAAAAGCAAAAAACAACTTCCCAACCTTGAACCCAAATTATTGCAAATCATGTTATTAAGAAAAAAAACCACGACGCAAGTTTGCAAGAATTAACTCAAAAATATTATCACAAACACAAGCAACAAATCACCAAATCAGGATTAAATTATTATTTTCAAAAAATCAAAAAAATAGCTTGTGAAATCGAAACTGCCCAAACTTTGGCACCATATAAGGAAAAAAAATGAATATGGAAAATATTGGCATAGATTTAGTTGAAATTAAAAAATTAAAAAAATAGGTAAAGACATTTTAGCAGCAAGGATTTTATCCTCAGAAGAACACCAAATTTATCAAACCATACCAAATACCCAAAGCCAACTTACCTTTTTAGCAGGAAGATGGGCTTCTAAAGAAGCTCTTTTTAAAGCTTTTCAAAAACCCTCAAAAATCAATCCTACTTGCCAAAACTATTGCAACTGGTCTATTCTTAACGACAAAAACGGAGCTCCTTATGTGAAAAACAATACATGCGACACTTTTTCCAACCCCATTTTAATTTCCATCACTCACACTGATAATTACGCCTTAACTCTTGTTATTGTAAAAAAATTGCTACAATAGCGCTCCATAATCAAATTCGTTTTTTGATTATCCCTTGATTTTATTTATTTTGTGGGGTGTTTTTTAGGTATAATTAAAAAGTGTATAGTAAAAATAAACTTAAATAAAAAAACAAAGAAAAAATCCAAAGGAGTTAATAACAAAAATATGAAAGTTATCGTTGTTGGTTGTACTCATGCAGGAACCGCTGCAGTAAAAACAATTAAAAAAAACAATCCCCAAGCTGATGTTGTTGTATATGAAAGAAACGATAATATCTCTTTTCTTTCTTGTGGAATTGCCTTGTATGTTGGAGGAGTTATCAAAGACAGTCTAGGGCTTTTTTATTCAAATCCTGATGAACTGGTAAGTATGGATGTTTGTACCAAACTTAAACATGAAGTATTAAAACTAGATTTTGACAAAAAAGAAGTTTTAGTTCAAAGTTTAGAAACCGGCAAACAGTTTAAAGAAAAATACGATAAATTAGTAATTGCTACTGGTTCTTGGCCTGTTATTCCTCCTATTAAAGGAATTGATTGTAAAAATGTTTTAATGTCTAAAAACTTTGATCATGCCAAAGATATTATTAATTACAGCAAAAATGTTAATAAAATCACAATAGTAGGTGCTGGCTATATCGGAATTGAATTAGCTGAATCATTCGCGGTACAAAAAAAGAAGTAGTTTTAGTAGATGCAGAAGATAGAATTATGTTTAAATATTTAGACAAAGAATTTACAGATGTAGCTCAGAAAACCTTAACTGACCACGGAGTTACACTAGCATTAGGACAAAAAATAGCAGGATTCAAAACTAAAGATGGTTTAGTGACTCACGTAAAAACTGATAAAAACACCTTTGAGACCGAAATGGTAATTATGTGTATCAGTTTTAAACCTAACACCCAATTATTTGCTCATCATCTCGAAACATCCTTTAATGGTGCTTTAGTTGTTAACGAATATATGCAAACTTCAGACCCTGATGTTTATGCTTGTGGCGACTGTGTTAACGTTTATTACAATCCTACCCAAGAAGTAAAATATATGCCTTTAGCAACTAATGCTATCAGAATGGGAACACTTGTAGGACTTAATATTAAAAAACCTTGCATAAAATATTTAGGAACCCAAGGAACAAGCGGTATTAAAATTATTGATTTGAGCATTTCTTCAACAGGAATTACTGAAAATGTAGCTAAAAACTTAGGTAAAAACTATGGCACTGTTACAATCAAAGATGCTAACAGACCTGAATTTATGCCTGATTATGATGCTGTAATGTTAAAACTTGTTTTTGATAAAGACACTCGCAAAATTTTAGGAGGACAAATTGTTTCTCGCGTTGATTTAACTGAAAAAATGAATACTTTAAGTGTTTGTATACAAAACCAAATGACAGTAGAACAACTTGCTTTTGTTGACTTTTTCTTCCAACCCCATTTCAATAAACCTTGGGGATTGCTAAATTTAGCAGGACTTAAAGCTTTAGAAGTTAAGTCTCAATAACTATTACTCAAAATACCAAATGCGCGAAAAAATAAATTGGATAAAAAAACATAAAAGACAAAAAACATCGTTTGTTATAATTGTAGACAGTGTTCTTATTCCGTTTTATCACAATTCAAACCCCCATTCCAACACACTACCTCAAAAAATCTTTTCATCAACCATTAAAGGAGCAAACAAATGAACTTTACTCTACCTTCTATTCTTTATCATTATAACGCTTTAGAACCTTTTTTTGACACCCAAACTATGCAATTACACCATCTCAAACACCATCAAAAATACATTAACAACCTCAATGATGCTCTCCAAAAACACCCTCAACTAAATTTATCTTTGGAACAAATGCTAACTGATTTATCGTTAGTACCACAAGATATCAGACAAACAGTTAGAAACAATGGAGGCGGACATTTTAATCATTCTTTTTTTTGGACAATTTTAAAAGTAAATAATGGCAACACTCCTCAAGGATTATTAAAAGAAATGATTGTCTGTGAATTTGGTTCTTTAGAAACTTTCAAAGACAAATTTGCTAACACTGCTAAAACCATTTTTGGAAGTGGTTGGGCTTGGCTTGTATTAACCCCACAAAAAAAACTTTCAATTACTTTTACTCCTAATCAAGATGTAGTTCTAAACCAAGGAACTCCTCTTTTAGGCCTAGATGTTTGGGAGCATGCTTATTATTTAAGTTATCAAAATCGTAGAGTTGATTATATTGAAGCTTTTTTTAGTGTATTAAACTGGGAAAAAGTAAAAAATAACCTCACTCAAGCATTAAAATAATTTACCATGAAACGTCCTCCAAATAAAAAAGAATCGCGTTTATTACGAATTGAATTGATGAAATTATTATATCAATATGATTTTTACCAAAATAATTTGACTTTGTCACAAACAAATACCAATCCCATTTTTACTTTTTTTCAAAAAATTATTACTAAGCTTAAATTTATTGATGAAATTATTACCAAAAGTTTATATGATTATAAAATAAATCGCCTTAACAAAGTAGACAGAGCAATCATTCGCCTAGCTACTTATGAATTGTTAGAAACAAACATTTCTCACGCCATTATAATCGATGAGGCAATAGAAATTACCAAACAATTCTGCAATTTAAACGATGAAAAACAACATAAATTCAACAATAAATTATTAGATCAAATATATCGACAATTACAAATGTATAAAAAACTTATTACCTAATTGAATTTAAAAACTACCCAAATAATAAATAATTTTTTAAAGACCTTTCTAATTGAAAGGTCTTTTTTTATTTTTTTTGTATAGCGCATCTATAAATAATTATGAAAAATTCACAATAATTCTATACCAAAATTAAAACAAAAACTTTAAAATAACAAGTTTAT
>NZ_MAPF01000044.1:0-6902 GCF_002554195.1 New Jersey aster yellows phytoplasma
GATAACAATAGCAAAACCAAACTTGCCAAACTAAAAAAATATAGATATCCTCCTTAAATCTTTTTAATTACAGAAACATTCAAAAAAATTTAGCTTGAGCAGTTAAAAAAAATAAATAAAATAATTTATTTAATATTCATTTAACCCTATTATTTTATTTTTTATTAAGGAAACAAATCTTTTGAATATTAAATTATTTAACCAAAAAAATAAATTAGTGTCTTTTTTATGTTTTATTTCATCAATAATACTAATATTATTATTATTATTATTAATATTAAGTTTACAAAAAAGACATTCAATCTGTAAACCATCAGAAAAAATACAATTAACTAATAACCAAAATCAAAACCCCAATCAACAAAATTTGGTCAAAACTTCTAATTTGGAAAAATCAAAATCACAAGAAACAAAACAAATTCAACCCCAAATTAAAAACCCCAAACAAATCATTGAAGAAAAAGACACACTACCTCTTTATATTCAAACAGTAAATGGCAAAAAACATTATCATTTTATATTACCTGATAGTGAATTTATGCAAGATGGCACTCTTAAAAATTCTGAAACCCATGTTTATATGGAAAATTTAAAACCTACTTTAATGCATCAAATGATCTGCAAAATACAACCTCAATATGATGGTTGGATAGCTTGTTTCCCTTCATTTAATGGACAAGATCTTTCAGGCGTTTTTTTATATAGCGTTATGACGGGAATCAAAACTCCTCCTTTGGATTTAGTAGGGATTTATTTTGAATCTCCTTTTGATAACTTTGATGTTGGTGATTGGAACAAATACACTTTAGATGATATTTTACAAATGAAAAATGAAAGCCAAAATATTTATTTTTTTTGGAGAACCCCAAAAATGACTAACATTTACAAAAAATATCATTTATTTAAACCAGGCAAGGAAAAATACCATCCTACATTTAATAAACCTAGAAGTCCTCAAAATTCCTTAATGCTTACCGAAGAATTTATAGATAAATTCATCCCAAATTCACCTTCAAAAAATCTCAAAGAAACCAAAAAATAAAATATTTAGTTAGTTCCAATACTTTTCAAAAACTTTCAAACTTGCCATATTTTCAAATTAAAAAAACAAATTAAGATCAACTTTAAGTTGGTCCTTTTTGCTACTTATTTATTCTTATTTTATAATTTTTGAGCCAAAATAAAATTTTGATTTAATTGAATTTTAACCATAGTTTATAATTTTAATAACTTTAAAATTACAAAAAAACTAATTTTGCACCTAGAACCTTTTTTTTGTTATAATAACTTTTGAATTAGATATTAAATAATTTGGCTTTGCAATGATTTATAATTGTTATTTTAAAAAACTTAAGAAAGAATAAAACCACCTTAAAAACTAACTAAAACCAGCCAAATTATAAAGGAAACAAACAAAAATGAATATAGAACAATTAAAAGAAAGGCAAAAATGCATCCGCAATTTTTCCATTATCGCCCACATTGACCACGGCAAATCAACTCTAGCCGACCGTATTTTAGAATTTACAGGCACGATTGACAAAAGAATAATGAAAGAACAAATTTTGGATTCTATGGATTTAGAACGCGAGCGCGGAATTACTATTAAATTAAATGCCGTAGAAATTAACTACCAGTCCAAAGATGGCAAAAATTACATTATGCATTTGATTGACACACCGGGACACGTTGATTTTAGTTATGAAGTGTCACGTTCTTTGGCAGCTTGTGAAGGTGCTCTTTTAATTATTGATGCTTCCCAAGGCATTCAAGCCCAAACTCTTGCTAACGTTTATTTAGCTGTTGAAAACAATTTAACCCTTATTCCTGTTTTGAATAAAGTTGACTTGCCAAGCGCAGATGTGCCCAAAGTTAAAGAAGAAATTAAAGAAACTTTGGGACTTGACCCCGAAAAAGCCTTAATTGCAAGTGGAAAAACAGGGCTTGGAGTCATTGATATTTTAGAACAAATAGTAACTAGAATATCACCTCCTCAAGGAGACATTCAAAAACCTTTACAAGCCTTAATTTTTGATTCTTATTTTGATTCTTATAAAGGAGTTGTGCCTTCCATTAGAATCGTCAATGGAACAGTTAAAAAAGGCGATCAAATTCGTTTTATGGCAAGTAATAGTGTTTATGAAGTAGTTGAAGTAGGAGTTTATAATCCTAAACAAATTGTAAAAGATTTTTTGGCACCAGGTGATGTAGGATATATTACTGCTGCTATTAAAAGTATTAATCATGTAAGAGTTGGAGACACCATTACTTCGCAAACCAATCAAGCTTTGCTTCCTTTATTGGGATACAAACAAATGAATTCAGTAGTTTTTTGTGGACTTTATCCTGTCGAAACTAATAAATATGACATTCTCAAAGAAGCTTTGGAAAAACTAAAACTCAATGATTCTTCCTTAATTTTTGAGCCTGAAAGTTCTAATGCTTTGGGACTTGGTTTTAGAACTGGTTTTTTAGGACTTTTGCATATGGAAATTATTCAAGAAAGAATTAGTCGTGAATTTGGAGTAGAAGTAATTGCTACTGCTCCTTCTGTTATTTATCATGTTTATTCTACCAAAGGAGAAAAATTTTTAGTTGATAATCCCTCCAAACTACCATCCACTCAAATGATTGATCGCATTGAAGAACCCTTTATTAAAGCTACTATTATGTGTCCTGAAATCTATATTGGTAAAGTAATGAAGCTTTCCCAAAACAAAAGAGGAGCCCTTCAAAATATTGAATATATCGATAGTCAAAGAGTAATGATTAATTATTTACTACCTTTTTCAGAAATTATTTATAGTTATTTTGATAAGTTAAAATCATTAACCAAAGGCTATGCTTCTTTTGATTATGAAATAGATAAATATCGTGTTTCTAAATTACAAAAAATGGATATTTTATTAAATGGAGAAATTGTTGATGCTCTATCTTTAATTGTTCATCATGATTTTGCCTATGAAAGAGGAAAGGCTATTTGTGAGACTTTAAAAGAGTTTATTCCTAAACAAATGTTTGAAATCCCTATTCAAGCAGCTTTAGGAAAAAAAATTATTGCCAGACAAACTATCAAAGCTATGCGCAAAGATGTAACAGCTAAACTTTATGGAGGCGATGTTACGCGTAAAAAGAAATTATTAGAGAAGCAGAAAAAAGGCAAAAAGAAAATGAAAACATTAGGAAAAGTGCAATTACCTCAAAAAGCCTTTCTTGCTATTCTTGCTACTAAATAATTATTTGTTTCAAAGATATAAAAGAATATTTAAAAAACTCCTTTTAATATATAAGGAGTTTTTGTTTTATTTAATTGTTTTCATTTATTTTTGTTCTTTTTTTGGGGTATTTGTATTTTTTTTTTGGATTGGTTATTTTTACCATTGGGAGCTATTTGTGGGTTTTCAATATATTTTACTTAAAAAATTAATTGACTAAATGTTCTTCCTTTCATTACTATATACACCCTTTAACAAAACGAATAAAAAACAAATGGAAGAGATAAAAGCGAACATATTCAAAAAAATATTTCTACTATAATAAGAATTTTTTTATTAAGGGTATTTAATATGGTTTTTTTAAAATGCTATCTATATGAAATGTAATAAATCCCCGAATATAACAAAATCACTAAAAGAAAAGAAATTAAAAATTATTTTTCATTTGAGTTTTCCAAAAATATATTTGACTTCCTACTTGTTTAACTAATTCTGGTTTAAAAATAATAAATTTGATTCCAAATATTTACTTGCATCTTTTCTTTTTATAATATTAATAATGATTTAAAAAATAAATATTTATATTATATACAGTTTTTTTAAAGTTAATATTTAATGATGAAACAGAATAAATGAATTAAAAAATGCTTATTTAAATGTTTCATGCTTTTATATGCTCCCCCTTATTGTGTTTTTATTATAATATATTTTTTATAAAACAAACAAATTAAAATAATAATAATAAATATCATTTGGGAAATTTTTATATAATATGCTTAAAAATCTTAAAAAAATGATAAAATAAAAGAGATTTGCAAACAATATAAAGGAGAATATTATTTGATGTTAAATAAAGAAGATATTCAAAAAATTCTAAATTTATCTTTAGATGAAGGAGCTGATTTTGCAGAATTATTTTTTGAAAATACTTATTCTCACACTCTTAAAGTAATTGGCAAAGATGTAGTTTCTGCTGATACTTATAATACTTTTGGAGTAGGCATTCGATTATTAAAAGGCTTTGATGAAGTTTATGGCTACACTAATAAAACTGATTATCAAAATGTTTTATCCTTGCTTTTAAAATTAAAAAAACTTTTCAAGGAAAAGCAAATAAAGTCATTGCCTTGCAAACCGAAAAACCTCTAAAAAATACTATCCAAAAACATTATAACAGTATGACTCAAGAACAAAAAGCCCAAAAATTACTTAAATTATCGGCTATTATTCAAAATTATGATCCTCAAATTATTCAATCCATAACCTCTTTAAGCCAAAAAGAACAACATGTTTTAATTGCTAATACTTTAGGCGTTTATCAAAATGACACACGTAGTTATATTAGATGTGGACTTGTAGGAGTGGCACAAAGAGGACAAGAAATGCAAGAAGCCTTTGAATCTCCTGGACGCGCAATGGGATTGGAATTCTTGGATTTAATTGATTTAGAAACAATTGCCAAACAAGTAGCGAAACAAGCAGTTGATTTGTTGGATGCTAAATCTTTAAAACCTCAAACTATGCCAGTTATAATTAATAATGGTTTTGGAGGTGTTATTTTCCATGAGGCTTGCGGACACCCCCTTGAAGCTACTGCAGTTGCTAAAGGTCTTTCTCCTTTTTGTGACAAATTAAATCAAAAAGTTGCTTCCGAAGTTGTAACTGCTTATGATGATGGAACTATTCCGGGAGCTTGGGGAAGTATTAATTTTGATGATGAGGGCAACCCCACCCAAAAAAACTTTTAATTGAAAAAGGCATCCTTAAAGATTATTTAATTGATTTTAGAAACGGACGCAAAATGAAGATGCAATCGAACGGTTCTTCTCGCAGACAATCTTATAAATACTCTCCTACTTCACGCATGAGTTCTACTTACATCGAAAAAGGCACAGAAACGCCCGAACAAATTATTGCAGATACTCCTTACGGTCTTTATGCCAAAAGTCTAGGTGGTGGCACAGTTGTACCTGCTACTGGCGAATTTAATTTTGTAGTTAACGAAGGCTATTTAATCGAAAATGGTAAATTAACAACCCATGTTAAAGGAGCAATGTTGGTTGGTCATGGATCAGATATTTTATTTAAAATTGACCGTGTTGCCAATGATTTAGTTTTAGGTCAAGGAATGTGTGGTTCTTGTTCTGGTTCTCTACCAGTTGATGTAGGACAGCCAACTATTAGAGTAAAAGAAATGATTGTAGGAGGAAATCAAAAATGATAAACGATTTAACAAAAACAACAAAACAACAAAACCAAACCATCCACACAAACCCTACTACTAACAATTATCAAAAGTGGTTAGAAAAAGGAATGCAACAAGGTTTTGAAGCATTAGAAATTGCAATTCATGAAACCCAAACTTTTAAACTATCTTTGGAAAAAGGCAAAATAGATGCTTGTGTTTGGAGCGATGTCGCTTCTGCAGTTATAAGGGGTATTTTTGTCAACAAAAAAACTTCTATTGCTTTAGAACATTTAACTGACAGCGCTTTTGATAATGCTTTTACAACCCTCAAAGAAAATTGCCAAACAATTACTTCCAAAGAACCTGCTCTTATTTTTGAAGGGTCTTCCAGTTATCCTGAAGTATTGGAAAATAACTTTGATTTTGGAAAAGTTCCATTAGAACAAAAACAAAATTTGTTGTTGCAGTTAGAAAAAATAATGTTGCAAAGCTCCTATTTTCAAGCTACTAACGGCATTGTTTATCAAGAAGTTTGTTATAAAAAAACATTGTTAAATTCCAAAGGACTCAATTTATCGCACAAAAACAGCTATGCTTATTTATATGCTTCTGCGGTTTTTCAAAAAGAAGGTGAAGTTGAAATTTATGGCAAAAGTGTTTTAGCTAAAGATTTTGTAACCTTTAATCCTGTTAAATTAGGTAACGAAATTGTTGAGATGGGCGAAAAAAAATTAGGATCTAAATCTTTGGTATCTCAAAAATATCCAGTTGTTTTTTCTAATGAAATGTTTGCAGACCTTTTGGAAAGTTTCAGCGATATTTTTACTGGAACAAGTGCTTATCGTAACTTAACTAAATTAAAAGATAAAGTTAATTGTTTAATTGCTTCTGAAAAAGTTAGCATTATTGAAGATCCTTTAAACGATGGGGCTTATTTTAAAGAAAAATTTGATGATGAGGGAGTAGCTTGCCAAACCAAACCAATTATTACTAAAGGAGTTTTTCAAGGATTTATTCATAACTTAAAAACTGCTCGTATTTTTAAACAAGCCCCGACTGGAAACAGTTTTGGTGGTAGCACTTCTATGATTAATTGTTATTTGGTTCCTGGCACAAAAAATTTTGCAGAAATGATTAAATCTATTCAAAATGGTATTTATATTACTGATTTAGTAGGGATGCATGCAGGAATTCAAACTGTTAGTGGAGATTTTAGTCTACAAGCTAGTGGTTTTAGAATTGAAAAAGGAAAAGTTACAACTCCTGTTAAAATGATTGTTGTTTCTGGTAATTTTTTTGATATTCTTAAAAATATAGAAACTATTGCTAATGATTTTGAATTTCAAACTTCAGGATTTGGTAGTTCTAGTGTTTTTGTGGGGGATTTAAATATTGGAGGAAAGTAATTTTCTTTGTATTCTTTTAGAATTCTTATCGAAAAAATAAATATTAAAATAATAATTTAAGTTTTCAAAACCTTTTAATTATTTATATAAAAA
>NZ_MAPF01000045.1:0-8839 GCF_002554195.1 New Jersey aster yellows phytoplasma
ATATAAATAATTAAACAACAAACACTTGTGAAAAAACATCAGAAATATTTGATACAGGAATAATATTTAATTTATTTCTTACTTCTTCAGGAATATCTTCAATATCTTTTAAATTTTCTTGAGGAATAAAAATAGTGTCAAGACCGCTACGATTAGCAGCAATAGCTTTTTCTTTTAAACCTCCAATAGCTAAAATATTTCCTCGTAAAGTAATTTCTCCTGTCATTCCTAAACCTTTTTTAATATATTTTTGGGTAATTGCAGATACAAGGGAAGTAGCAATAGTAATTCCAGCTGAAGGACCGTCTTTAGGAATAGCTGCTTCTGGAAGATGAATGTGAAAGTCGTTTTCTGCAAAAATATTGGCATCTATTCCTAAATTTTGACAGTTAGCTTTGATGAAACTTAAAGCAGTATAAGCGCTTTCTTTGAGGACTTCTCCTAATTTACCTGTAAGGACTAATTGTCCTTTACCTTTATAATAAGTAACCTCTACTGGAAGTAAATCGCCTCCAAAATAAGTATAGGCAAGCCCGTTAGTAGAACCTATTTTTTCTTTTGTTCATCTAAAAGATTTAGGTATTTTTCTTTACCTAAGTATTTAGTAACGTTTTTAGTAGTAATAATTACTTGTTCTTTTTTTTAATTAAACATTCTTTAACTGTTTTTCTAGCTAGTTCTGCGAGGATTCTATCCAACTCTCTTACTCCTGCTTCTTTGGTGTAATGTCTAATTAAATAAAGGATAGTATCATTATCAATAACTAAATTTGTGTCAGTGATTCCATGGTTTTTAAGTTGTTTTTTTAAAAGATATTTGGAAGCTATGTTAATTTTGTCTTTTTCAGTGTAAGAGCTTACTTCGATAATTTCCATACGGTCTTTTAAAGCTTCTGGAACGTTATCAAGATAATTGGCAGTAGCAATAAACAATACTTGGGATAAATCAAATGGTTCGGATAAAAAATGATCCATAAAATTAATATTTTGTTGTGGGTCAAGTACTTCTAATAAAGCTGATGCAGGATCAAAGTTATAATTGGTTACTAGTTTGTCAATTTCGTCTAATAAAAAGACAGGATTAACTGTTTTGGCGTCCCTAATGCCTGCAAGAATGCGACCTGGCATAGCTCCAATATAAGTTCTTCTGTGACCTCTAATTTCTGACTCTTCCTTTAAACCACCTAAAGATTGTCTGACAAATTGGCGTCCTAAAGCTTTGGCAATAGAAGAGGCAAGTGAGGTTTTCCCCACTCCTGGAGGTCCTACAAGACATAAAATATTTTGAGGGTTTTTCTTAGTCATTATTTTGACTGCTGCATATTCTAAAATACGTTCTTTGACTTTTTGAAGTCCGTAATGCTGGTTGTTTAAGGATTTTTCAATGGCAACTAAATCATTTTCATCTTGGCTGGTTTTGCCCCAAGGTAATTCCAGTAAAAAATCAAGATAATTTTTAATTACAAAAGATTCTGCCATTAAAGATGATGTTTGATAACGTGATAATTCTTGTAAAGCTTTTTTTTGATTTCAGGAGGTAAAGGAGTTTTTTTATTTTATCGCGTAATTCTGCAATTTCTTCTTCTTTTTTGGCTTTGTCCCCTAATTCTAGTTGAATTGCTTTCATTTTTTCTCTTAAATAAAATTCTTTTTGGTTTTCATCAATACTTTGTTTTACTTTTTCATTGATTTTTTGTTCTAAATCGAGTCCTATAAGTAAACTTTGGATGTCTTGAAGAATGTAAAAAATTCTTTTATTAAGGTGAGATTCTTTAAGATATTTGTATTTATCTAAATCATCAATTTTTAAATTAAAGATAATGATATCAGTGATATTTTCTGTTTCTGGTTCTGTTTTGATGATATCTAAAAAATTATTGGTGTTTTGAACAAGCAATTGAAAAGGTTTGTCCATAATTTTTTCTATAACTAACTTAATTAAGGCTTTTTCTTCTTCGATGCTTCCATAAACGGTTTTGACTTTTTCGTATGAGACTTTTAAAAAAGGTTCTTTTTGCAAAAATTTATCAATTTTTACTCTTTGTAAAATACGAAATCTCACTTTAAAATCGCCATGAGGGATTTTTACTTTGGTAATTATTTGTGCCAATACACCGTAACGTTGAAGGTTAGTTAGTTTTGGTTTGTTGTGTGATAAACCTTTTTGAGTTAAAAGAATAACGAAAGAATTTGCGTTAGTTTCTGACTCTTTTAAAGCTTTTAAATAAGAATTGTCTGATACTTCGATACGAAAATCAACATTTGGAATAGGCATTATTTCGCTTATAACTACAACTGGGAGTTGTTCAGGAATTTCTTGAAAAATATCTTCAAATTCGCCAATAGAAAGATCTGATTTTAATTTTTTGCTTTTGGTTTTCATATATTTTCATCCTTTCGATATTTTTTTAACTTTTTTATTTTTAAATTGTGGAATGAATTTTTTTGGTGGTTTGATAAATTATTTTATTTAGTAACAACAACAGCTTTATTAATAACAAGGTCTAAGGCTTCATCCATCAAAAGAGAATGTTGTAAGTTTTTTTCAGGAAGGTTTTGTTTGATTTGATTAACTGGAACTTTGTAATGGTTACTTAAGTTTTTGTATTGTTGTTCGATTTTTTCTTTGGAAATAGTTAATTTTTCTTGAAAGGCAACTTGTTCTATAATAAGTCGGTATTGGAGGTTTTTTTGTGCTTGTTGGTTGAATTCTTTTTCCATTTTTTCATCACCAATACCTAAATATTGTTTGTATTGTTCCAAAGTTAAATTTTGTTGTTTTAATTGTTTTTCAAATTCTTTTTGGAGGTGAGTTTTTTCTTGGGAAATAATTTCCTGAGGAATTTGTAATTCGGAATTTTTAACTAATTGTTCTATTACTTGTTTTTTAATGTTTTCTTTTTCTTTGTGTTTTTTTTGATCTAAAAGAGTTTTTTTAGTATTGTTTTTTAATTCTTCTACGGTTGAAACATTGGCGAGTTTAAGTAATTTTACCAAATTGTCTGTTAATTGAGGTATTTTTTTAGTTTTGATTTGGTGTAGAGTTACTTTAAAAATAACTTTTTTATTAGCTAGTTTTTTTGGTGGTAATCGCTTGGGAAAGTTATATTAATGTCTTTGTTTTGTCCTTGTTTCATCCCTAACATTTGGTCTTCAAAACCAGGTAAAAATTGACCAGAGCCAATTTTTAAACTAAAATTTTTGGCAGTGCCGCCTTCAAAAGGTTTTTCATCAACAAAACCTTCAAAATCAAAAACAGCAGTGTCTGTTAATTCTAAAGAATTGTTTTGGGTTTTGGATTCCAAAGTTGCTTGTTTTTCTAATAAGGAATTTATTTTTTCTTCCACTTCGCAATCTTTTACTTCGAGTTCGTCTTTTGTAATTTCTAACCCTAAATATTTTTTTAAAATAACTTTGGGTTTAACGATAAATTCCAATCCAAAAGTAAAATTTTGATTGTCTTTAAGTTTTTTTCGTTTAAATCAATTACTTGAGGCATTCCCATGCTTTCAAAATCTTTTTTTTGTAGGATTTCTTGATATTTAGTTTGTACGATATTTTCTAATGCATCAGAGTATAAATTGTTTTTGCCGAAATGATTTTCAAAAATTTTTCTTGGAACGTGCCCTTTTCTAAAACCTTTAATTTCTACTTTTGATTTAATTTTTTCATAAGCGCTAGACAGTTGGGTTTCTAATTCCTTTGAAGAAACTTTAAAAAAATATTGTACTTTTTGATTGTTGATTTTTTTAATTTTCATTTTTAATACCTTTTCCTTTGTGTTTTTTTGGGATTTGTTTTATGTTTTAGGGTGTTTTTTATTTTGATTATGAAGCATTAATAAAAACTAAAAAATATTGTTTTTGGGTGTTGCAAATAGTTACAAATAATTATTAGTTTTTGTATTTATATATTAATTATATAAGCGAATTCCAATTAAATTATTATTCATTGTTTTTTGGGTTAATGGGTTTATTCAGATTATTTTTTTAGCTTTTTTAATTCATTTAACCTTTTTTATAAATATTTTGTGGTAGAAAAATAATTGTCATTTATAAACTTTGTAATTGTGTAAATTACTTTTCCCTTCCTACTATTTATTATACCATAATAACTAAATATTTCTTGGAATTATTAGTAATTTTTGCTTTCTGATTAAATGGTTTTTTGATGTGTTGCGATTTAAAATATTTTTTTTGTAGAATGCTAAAACATTTCCTAAAATTGTTTTGTTGGTGTGAGTTAAAAGTGGTTTTTTGCTTTTACCCATTTTGCAATTTTTTGATGGCCATAAAGTTTTTAAGATTTGTGAATTTTTTTTAAAATTGCTTTATCTAAATTAAAAATTTGTTTGCATTTTTGGATTTATTTTTTTTCATCAAGAATCTTCTTTAAATATTTACCAGTATAACTTTTTTCATTTTGACTTACTTGTTCTGGGGTTCCTGTTGCAACTACATATCCACCACAAGCTCCTCCTTCAGGACCTAAATCAATTATATAATCAGCGTTTTTAATTACATCTAAATTATGTTCAATTACAACAATAGTAGCTTTTTTATCTGTCATTTGATGTAGAACTTTAAGTAATTGTCTAACATCTTCTGAATGAAGTCCTGTGGTAGGTTCATCTAAAATATACAAAGCACCTGGAATAACTTTTTTGTGTAGTTCGCTTGCTAATTTAACTCGTTGGGCTTCTCCTCCAGATAAAGTTGGTGAGGACTGTCCTAATTTAATATAACCAAGCCCTACATTTTGTAAAATTTCTAATTGATGTTTAATTTTAGGATGATTTTGGAAAAATAAAACACCTTCTTCAACACTCATAGCAAGAATATCTGCAATATTTTTATCTTTGTATTTGATACTTAAAGTTTCTTTTTGATAACGAGTTCCTTTACAAGCTTCGCACATAACATAGACATCTGGTAAAAAAATGCATAGATATTTTTTTGACTCCATCTCCACTACAAACCTCACATCTACCGCCTTTAACGTTAAAAGAAAAACGCCCTTTTTGATAACCTTTCATTTGGGCTTCTTTGGTTTTGGAGTAAAGTTCTCTAATTTCATCAAAAACACCAGTATAAGTAAGGGGATTGCTGCGAGGAGTTTTACCAATTGGGTCTTGTGAAATTTCAACTATTTTTTTGACTTTGTTAAAATCATTAACTAAATGACTAAAATCTTTTTGTTGGTTTTATTTTTTTGCTGTATTTTTTTGTAAGCAATCAAGCAAAACATCATTTACTAAAGTAGATTTTCCCGAACCAGAAACGCCTGTAACTACAATTAATTGTTGCATAGGAAAGCAAACATTAATTGATTTAAGATTATTTTTGGAAGCTTTGGTTACTAAAATATGATCTTTATTACCTTTTCTTCTAATTTTGGGAACTTTAATTTGGATTTTTTTGGATAAATATTTTCCTGTAAGACTATTTTTGTTTTTCATTACTTCTTGGGGCGTTCCAAAAGCTTGTACTTTTCCTCCAAAAATACCTGCTTGAGGGCCAATATCAATTAAATAATCGGAAGCAAGCATTGTATCATGATCGTGTTCTACTACAATTAAAGAATTACCTAAATCTCGCATTTTTTTAAGTGATTTAATTAAAAGATCGTTGTCTTTTTGGTGCAATCCAATTGAAGGTTCATCAAGGACATAAAGCACTCCTGAAAGTTGGGAGCCAATTTGAGTAGCTAACCTAATTCTTTGTGATTCTCCTCCCGAAAGAGTTGTTACACTACGCGATAAAGAAAGGTATCCTAACCCAATTTCTTTTAAAAAAGTAAGACGATTAATAACTTCTTTGAGGGCTAAATTAATAATTTTTGTATCTTTTTTTGACAATTCTAAATTTTGGAAAAAAGCAAGGGTTTGTTCAATTGATAAATCAGTTATTTCATAAATATTTTTGTTATTGATTTTAAAAAGTAAAGCCCCTTGATTAAGTCTTTGTCCTTGACATTTTTTGCATTTTTTTTCCATCATATAATTAGAAAGCCATTTTTTGAGCCATTCGCTTGTTGTTTCTTCAAAACGTCTTTTAAGCATAGAAGCTATACCTTCAAAAAAATCACATTTAAGAGTTTTGGTGGTGGTATTTTTGGAAAAACGAGAAAAACACAAAGGAGGAGTTAAAGGTATTTGGTCAGGTGAACCATAAAGAATAATATTTAGTTTTTGGGGATCTATTTTTTTTAAAGGAACAGTCATATCAATTTGATAATGATTGCATACAGCTTTTAATTCTTGTTCTTTGCTAGCGAAATTATTATATTCATTATTGCTTTTAAAAATTAAAATGGCATCTTTATTTAATGGTTTTTCATAATCTAGAATCATATCACAATCAATTTCTGCTGTTTTTCCAATCCCTTTACAAATTTGGCAAGCTCCTAAAGGAGTATTAAATGAAAAAAGTCTTGATTCACGTAAAGGAATATCAAAATTAATACCTTCTAAATGATAATTGCAATTTAGTTTTAATATTTGACATTTTTTATTTTTATTATCATCCTTATTACTATCATTACTATTTTTACTTTTATAATCCATAATAAAAACTTTTCCTTGAGCTAAATTTAGAGCTTGCTCTAAGGCTTCAAAAAGACGAGTTTGATTATCTGAATTAACTTCAAAACGATCAATTACTACATAAATATTATGATATTGATTTTTTGTTAAAGAAGGAATATCGTCCATTAAATAAATAATATCATTAATTATTACTCTATTAAAACCATCTTTGGCAAGAGCTTCTAAGGTTTTTTGATGGGTTCCTTTTTTTCTTTCAATTATAGGAGCAAGGATTAAGACTAGTTGTTTGGGAAAAGTTTGATTAGTTTTATTAATCATTTGTTCGATGGTTTGTTTTTCTAAAACAATATTTTTTTCAGGATGAAAAGGAAATGCAATATTGGCATAAATTAATCTTAAATAATCATATATTTCTGTAATAGTTCCCACAGTAGAACGAGGATTATTAGAAGTTGTTTTTTGGTCAACGCTAATAGAAGGGCTCAAACCTTCAATACTATCTACATTAGGTTTTTCAAAACTACCTAAAAATTGTCTAGCATAAGCACTTAACGATTCTACATACCTTCTTTTTCCTTCTTGATATAAAGTATCGAAAGCTAAAGAAGATTTTCCAGAACCTGATAATCCTGTTATAATAACTAATTTATTTTTAGGAATATCAATATTAATATTTTTTAAATTATTTTGACGAGCCCCGCGGACTTTAATAAATTGATTTTTATTATTTTTCATTTTAATACCTTTATATTTAATATTAGCTTATATATATTTATTAAAATATAATTTCTTTGTTAATTATAACAAAAAATATTAGTAAAAATTAAAAAAAGATATGAAATTATTTTTTTTAGTCTTTGAAACAAAAAAAGACTAACCAATTCACCATAAAAACGATAAAACACACTTTACTTTAAACCAAATGGCCTCTTTGCATCCTGAATTTTTTGATACCCGATCAACAATCAAAACAAAAAAGCCAAGAAGAATATTGCCGTTTATCAGAAACTTTTAAAAAGGACTCAACCAATCCACAAAAGGATTTAAAAAAGGTCAAATCATAACTATTGGGGGGTATACTGGATTAGGTAAAACAACTTTTTTCTACAATCTTCTTTTAGATATAGCAAAAACCAAACACAAAGAAAGTTCTCATTATCCTCATATTTTGGTATTTTCTTATGAAATGATCTTAGAAGAAAATTTAAATCGTTTATTATCCCACCAAACTCAAATTCCTCTAGATGTTATTTTAGAAAAATTTTTTGAAGATGCCAATATCAAACCTCTCAAATAAACAGAAATGATGAAAATAGCAAAACAATTTTTTGCCAACATAAATTTATCATTTAGTTATGATAAAAAGTAAAAATATTGATTATGTAATTGATTTAGTTTATCACCTTAATTTAGAAAAACAAGCAAAAATTATTGTCATTGACCGCCTTCAAATAACCAAAACCACAAATCACTTAGAAAATTACCGTCTATCCATTGATGAAATCATGACTAAATTAAAATAGCCATTGAATTAAACATTGTTATTATCATTTTATCTCAATTTTCAAGAGATACAGAAATAACAGCTTTAAAAGGAAGTGGTGGAATCGAAACTAACTCAGATATCGTCATTTTTATTAAACAATCAAAGGATATCATTTTATTATTAAAACAAAAAAGCGTCCGTCTTGTTCAATATCAATTTAATGATGTCTGAATTCCAACCCAAACTATCCAAAGACAAAGAAAAACCCATAAATATATATAATTCAACCTTAGAAGAACTATATTCAGACTATAATGACAATGAAAATCAAAAAATAATCGAAGTATGTATCAAAAAAAGAAGTGGTACCAAAAAAATCTTAATTTATCACTTTGAAATGATCACACAAACATTTAAAGAAATTGGTTATGTTTTGCCTTATCAAATGGAAACTTATTATTTAAACATAAGAGATGAGGTAAAAATAATAAGATAATGATTAATAAAGCTAAATTAAGCCACTTATTTTGATGATTAAAGAAATGATTACTGATATTAGTAAACCAATTATTTAATTTTGTTAACCAAGTATTAATTAGGTTCCACATGATTATTAGTTTTAGTAGTAGTTAGATATTGATAAAATTGAACCACTATTCCTTGCTTTAATCTTTTGATGCTTAATCGATAGGTAAAAAGATAGAATTTAATTAAATAATTAATAAAAATTAAAGGGATTAAAAAAATAAAGATAATGATGTTGCTAGATAAAGATGATAAGATTTTTAATG
The DNA here is from genome assembly GCF_002554195.1 of New Jersey aster yellows phytoplasma. NCBI lineage: Bacteria > Bacillati > Mycoplasmatota > Mollicutes > Acholeplasmatales > Acholeplasmataceae > Candidatus Phytoplasma > New Jersey aster yellows phytoplasma. The sequence continues at coordinate 8,824 of NZ_MAPF01000045.1, forward strand.
AACATATTAATAGTTC